>NZ_CDLCQJ010000020.1:0-7345 GCF_975850365.1 Candidatus Hodarchaeum mangrovi
ACCATTTGTATACCCTGTTTTTGTAGCTGTGAGAAAAGTTGAATTGAAAAACAATTTTATTTGCCATGCAAAACTATTTTGTGTTAAATTTACAAAGACTGTTACGTTAAATTTATCACCAATATCTACAATTGTTGCATTTGACGGTTCAATCCACATCGCATTAGCAGGATGCGGTTCAGAGGGTATATATGATATGCTATAGTAAATTGATGAAGATGATACAACCAATAAAAGTATAAATAAGATGCTGTATGACAAAAATACTGAAATTTTGCTATTTGTTATAATTGCCATTTCCTTCAGATTAGCAATTTAGATCAATTTAAAATTTTATCTTCTATGAAATTTAATTTCTTCTTTCAACTGCTATGCTTAATTATCTCCCTCTTTTTTTCTAATTATTTCAATTTTGAATACTGGCTTGAAGGTCACTATTGATTGACTAAAAAATGAGCAATTATTGAATTGATGCACTTACTCTTTTAGTATAAATTAATGCAAACTGGAATTAGTCATTCTTCCAGAGCTAGATTAATTAATTATAATATTTTACTAATCCTTATATAGATAAGTTGTTCCTTTTTTAGTATTAGTGTGGAGTAACCTTTAATGAAAACGAAAGAAAATTTGATGACAAAATCCTCCTCTTCCAGTTATATCATTGCCATTCCTGATGATTTTACACTATCAAAAGTCTATAATCTAGAGGAGTTACTTATGAAAATTTTTAAAAAATTAGATATTCCAAAAGGAGCAATATCGAAAGATGAATTGGATCAAACTCTTAATAAATTTAAAAGTGAAAGTGACACCCTTCTCAAGGGCTTGTCTGAACCACAACGGGTTATTTTTGGACTTTTACAACATTATCAATTAGTGATCCACGAATTTCCAACCAAATCAGAAAATGGGCGAATAATTAATATCCTTGCCCGAGGAAAACAACAAAGAATTGAGCAAATTTTGAGTGGACAATATCAGATTATAAAGAAAGAATAGCCTTGCAAAGATTAAAAATTCGCTATTCCAAGTCGGAAATTATATTAATAGCTATTTTAATCTTTATTCTTTCTATATTAGGTTATTTTATAGGATTTGAACCGATTATCATCGTTGGATTTCTTTTCGCGATTATTAGTATTCCAATTATTCTCTATCTTTATTTTAATATGAAAAAATTTCCAGAAAACTAAGAAATCAAAGTCTAAACTTAATTACCAAGAATATTCCATGTATTTTGCTGTTTCCTGCGCAACTTCTTTCCCAACAAGCTCCGAAACTATAAAAAGGCTCATATCAATTCCAGCAGCAATTCCAGCAGAAGTTATAATCTTTCCTTCTCCTGAAAGTATGAACCGTCGGTCCTGAAATACATTAACCTTAGGATAGGCTATTCTCATCCTTTCAATACTTTGCCAATGTGTTGTTGACTCCGAACCATCTAATAAACCAGCTTCAGCCAAAAGGAAACTTCCTGTGCATACACTCGCTATTAATTGGGTTTTCTCTTTTTGAGTCTTTAGCCATTCTATAAGAACAGGGTTCTGAACTTCTTTTCGGGTTCCCCATCCTCCAGGAACCAGAACAAGATCGAATTCAGGATGATTATTAAAATCATAATCTACATTGACTTTTAAGTCACCACGACATCGAATTAAGCCGCCATTCTCTGAAATTAACCGAATAATAAAGGGACAATCCTCGGTTCGTAGGTTATCTTCATTCAAGAATCTAGTAACAGAAAATACTTCAAAAGGTCCGCAAAAATCTAAAACTTCCACTTGGTTAAAAAGAAGAATTCCTACATTCCATGGGACGTTTCTTAATGGTATTTTGGTTACATTAATTCTCATCATAAAGTCATCCAATTCAGTGCTACAATATCCAATTATTGTTTTTAAGATCTCTCTAAGGAAATAAATAATTAATTGCAGCTTGGCAAAAAGAAAAATTAAAGTATCTTGTTTCTCAATGATAATGAAATAAAAATCCCTAAATTAATTATAAAAAAAGAGAGGAATGAGAACCCCTCAAAAGTTATTAGACCAGATAGTCTTTATTTGGAGTTCGCTGTGTAAGAACAAGAATATAGAAGCCAAGAGTCAAAATTGTACCAATGATGACTTCGGGGAGAATCTCAAATAAAGTTCGTTTGTCCAAGATGATACTAATTGAATCAAAATAACCGAACGGGGTAAAAAAACGAATCCATGAAAGATCACTGCCAGGTAAAAAAGCAATGAAGATTATTAGGACAAAAAAGACCCATCCAATTATCAGAGTTTTTAGTACATGTTTCGAGGGAACTAGAAGGGCAAGAGAGAGGAAAAAAACGAAGATTACACTGTATCCCCAGATGGAAACAAGATAACTTACCAATGTAGGTAAAATACCATGTTCAGATAAACGACCAAGCAGAACTTCCATCCCAAAGAGAGTTAAAATTTGAGCTGAACAGAGAATAACGAAATAGATGAGAACTGCGATAGTCCTACTCAAGATTATACGTGTTCCAGTCTTTGGAAATACCCATGTAATTTCAGTGGTTCCATTTTTATAATCACGTGTTATTATCCCATAAATGAACACCAGAAACAATGGTGCAATGATCATCCAAGTGAAACTATAGATTTCAAACGCAAGGAATGTTTCTAACGGTCGTTCGACAATGGTTTCAGCGATCGTATTTCCAAATAGCAATGCTTCCATGAATGGCATATTGAAACTCTGTAAAAGCTCACTTACTTCTTCTGGCATATACATTGTGATAACATAAAAGGCATAAAATATCATAAATATAAGATA
Organism: Candidatus Hodarchaeum mangrovi; assembly: GCF_975850365.1. Classification (NCBI taxonomy): domain Archaea; kingdom Promethearchaeati; phylum Candidatus Hodarchaeota; class Candidatus Hodarchaeia; order Candidatus Hodarchaeales; family Candidatus Hodarchaeaceae; genus Candidatus Hodarchaeum; species Candidatus Hodarchaeum mangrovi. The sequence goes on from NZ_CDLCQJ010000020.1 coordinate 2,809, forward strand.
GACAATGAAAAGGGTTGCATTTGCGTGAAGTTGGTCTCTAATCGCCGGATATTTCCAGCCTATCTTCCCAAGTATATTATCTATAGGTTTTCGAATATATGAGAGTGTACTAGATAATTTTGCCAATGATTTTTCTTCTTTCTCTTCTATAATTGTCTGTTGTTGGACTCCTGACTCCAAGAAATTCTTTCGATAGAACAATATAATAGATACCAAAATTAAGATCAGAACAAGTCCAATTACCAATAGAATGAACTCCTCGTTCAAAGTTCCCATAATACTATTATTGACAACTTTAGCTTGAGAAAAAAGACTTAACTGACGAAGTGAATCAAGTTCACTTATCTGATTAGCGGACAGGTCTACAATAATAGAAAATACAATGTATAACCCACCAAGGGCATATCCAGTATTCTTGGAGAAGTTAATACTACACCCAAACGCTGTGATAAATGTTATCGCTATTACGAGTAGAATGGCGAGAGAAAAACAAATAGTAATGTTTTGAGCAGCATCCCAAGCGTTATTGATATAAAGAAGGGCAAGAGAAACAATATAACTAGGCAGGGAGATTAACCCAATTAAAATGATAACAACTAGTGAATTTTCTAAGAATGACTTTGTAAGCGATTTTGGTGTAGTGAAAAGAATTTCCTTTCCATCTTTTTCGTTAATTGGTAACAAATTGCTTCCAAGAAATACCCCTGCAACTGGTAGATAAAGAGACAAACTGAAACCACAGAAAAAGATTAGCCACAGAGAAAAACCAGGATTATCAGTTGGAAAATCACCAAGAAATTTCATCAATTGAATGAACTCTACCAAAGCATTTTCACCAGGGTAAAACATTGCTATACCAGTAATTAATAGAACATAAAGAAAGATAGCTAATCCAACAACAGTTCTATGACGATAACTATGAAGATAAAACCGATGAATCGTTTTTGAAAGGCTCATATAGCACCCTCTTCTTGTTGTCTGTAGAATTGAAGGAAGTAATCTTCTAGACTAGCAGGAGGAAATACTATCTCTTCTGGTTTCATTGGTATGAGTATTTCAAGATATTTTTCAATCGAATCTGATTGAGGAACTAGAATACGTGCACGATTTTCTTCGATTTCAAGTAAGTTATCACCAAATTTCTGAAGCTCTTGTTTATTAGGATTCCGAAGGGTTACCTCCAATATTCTAGACACTTCTTTGTTCAAACTTTCTATATCTAAAACGCTTATTAGGTGTCCATCCCTTACAATACCAACCCGATCACATATACGTTGAACCTCGGCTAAATTATGACTACTGAAGAAGATTGTTTTTCCACGACTTTTTGCATCTAAAATGAGGTCATAAGTCTCTTGTTGTAAAAGCGGATCAAGTCCAGAAGTAGGTTCGTCAAGGATTAGTACATCAGGGTCATGCATAAAGGCAGCAACTATACTAACTTTTTGTTTATTACCTTTAGATAATTCTCCAATTTTCTTTTTGACAGGGAGGCTAAATCTTTTAATAAGTTCATCACGTCTAGGGCTAGGTGTACTCCGCATACTTTCAACATAGTTTAGGAAATCATTTGTGGTGTAGGTCTCTGGAAGAACCCCTGCTTCAGCTATGTATCCGATTTTTTCGCGTATCTTAGGATTTCTTCTTGTAATCTTACCTCCATTAATCCAGATTTCTCCCATATTCGGTAAAAGGATATTCATCATACATCGAATGGTTGTAGTTTTACCTGCTCCATTGGGACCGAGAAAGCCAAAGATTTCTCCACTGTAAATCTCGAGGTTTAAATTTTCTATTCCACGTTGTTTTCCATAATATTTGGTCAGATTTTGTATTTTTATTTTACTAGTCATTTTTTTTCACAGTTCTGCAATTTGCACAATTCATGCAACTAATTTTACAATCTATTCGAGAATTGATTATTAAAGTTTATAAATTTTCCTAATTTGGAAAAATTATAAAATATCGAAAATTATATTAAACTCTTTAATATGCTTTATTCCTTGATTCCAGTGACAGAAGATCAATTAAAATCAGCTGAGAAAAAGCTACAAGACTTCAAAATGAATATTATTCAACTATTTGAGGATATTTGGGCTCTTAGAGGAAATAATCCTATTGCGGGACGTCTTTATGCAATAATTTTATTATCTACACAACCTCTAACCCAACGAGAGTTGGTTGAATTATCTGGTTATTCCCGTGGGCAAGTCTCAAAAACATTAAAAGACCTTGAAAACGCTCTTCTTATAGCGAAAAACCGTCAAAGAGGCTCTAGAGAGAAACTATACTCTCATGGTTCAGAATCATTTATGAAAACATTTTCTGAGAGGATGAGACTAGCCTCTGAAATATTACGTAGAAAAATTAAACAACTAGAAGAGGGGGAAAAAGCATGGATGGAGTTACCTAAAGAGATTCAGAATTCACCCGAGGCTAAACGGATACTAGAAGTTGGTGAGACTTTTTATAATTACTATGATTTCTATCTTAGCTCCATGGATGAAGTTATTGAAAAAATCGAGAAACGTATCAAGTTTTTAGATAATACGCTTAAAAAGGAATCCATCTAATCTAATTTTATTAAGTAATGAGATTATTATTTTACAATGAAATCTCTAAATAAATCCAAATTTCTTTATTAGGAGATGAAAATGATTCAAAAAACATTTAGAATAATTATTCATGATCAGATATCGAGGAAGAGATTATAAGGTGTGGTGAGAAGAGGAAATCTATAATTCTAATATTATCAAATTTTTACAGGTGAAAGGTATTGAGCGAAGGAAGATTCGATAATCAACCTTATAATAAGAGTATTTTTATGACAACTCATAATTCATATCGATGGTCATTAATAGAACAACTAGAGTACGGGATTCGAGGCTTTGAACTAGATATTCATGATACTTGGACGATTTTTGAAAGAATAAAAAGATTTTTTACACTTCTGAAGATTATTCCAGGGAAAGGAAACTTTAAGGTTGGCCATTGGGCCCCAGGACATGAAGTAAATCATAATGCTCCAGGAAATCCACAAAGTAATAACCTTGAGGACTGGCTTAAGATAATAAGTGATTGGTCAATACAAAAGCCAACTCATGCTCCCATAACTGTTTTTTTAGACATTAAAAAAGATCTACAGGATAGAAATAATCGTCCACACCAAAATTTTGGTCTTATTCACTTTAATGAACAACTTTTCACTGCATTTAATATGAAGTATAAGACTGGTCACAGAAAGAAACTTTATACCAAAAAAGAATATCTAGAACATTTTGGGGCATCAGGGACTCAATGGCCTACAACTAGAGAATTAAGAGGAAGAATAATCCTTGTGCTGATGAGTTTTCATGTTTTTCCGAACATAATTGAAGATCTTTTGCCAATTGTGGAAGATTATGGGATTTCTCTTATGCATACACGTCAAACCTATCAAACTGGAGAAGTTGAGGGAAAAAGTATTGACCCAATCTGTTTTGTAGCATTTAATCCTGATGATCGTAAAAAGGAGGGGTTTTATCCTTCTCTAGAAAGAGAATCACTATTTGTAACAGGCTATAATCCAGAAGAATTTCAAGCATTCTGGAATAAAGGTAAAATAATAAGAACGGATTACAATCCCCAGTCAGAGTGGCCCTCTTTTCCTCCTTATGTTAATTTTCCTGCAACAAATAAATGGAATGATCCACTTTATAAAACTACTACTAATAATTGGGCAATTTAAGCCTTATTACTAACTCTGCGATTTGCAGGAATCCTATCAAGAATCAAAGTAAGTAATCATTGAATATTCTATTATTCTTAGTCATTAGTTTGTATTAATGTATCTAAAAACGCGTTATAACAAATTAAAATTGTTACATAGCATCTTCCCAGTCAAAGAGTGTACTAAATTTTTTGAACCACGGTTTATTGGTATAACGTGGCTCTCCATATCTCATATCTTCATAAGTTGCAAGAATAAAGGCCTCTGAAAGTATTGATTCAGTGAATTCGACTTCGGTATCATCCGACAAATCCTTGATTAACATGTACCACCCCCTTGTGTATGGCATTCCACCCGCCTTAGGAGAACTCTCTATATCTTTAACAAGAGCCTTCATATCCCTAATATCTTCTGCTGTAAGTATAATTGTAATAACATTGGTATAAACTGGTGGAATTCTTATATTCATGTCTTTTAGAGTTCTTTTTTTCATTTTTTTCATTTTTTTCATAATTATTCACAATATCTCATAATTTGACCTATTTAAATACCCCCAAAAGGATTTTTTACATTTTTAGGAAGTGTTGATTTGGTCAGATCAACATAATTTGTGAAAGGAGTGAATCCTTTAGTTTTGGTTTTAGTAGTCTGAACCATTCGGTTTCAACCTCATTTAATTTTAATAGCCGACCTCACTATTTAATAATCCAATTAGTTTATAACCTCCTAAACAAAAAAAAGTATCAGAATAAAGGATTACACGAATGTTTAATTCTTATTCCCTAGAAAAGTAAACGATTCAGTGAAATAATTAATATCTCAATAACA
>NZ_CDLCQJ010000021.1:0-52550 GCF_975850365.1 Candidatus Hodarchaeum mangrovi
AACTTTTTTCAAAAGGAACAGCAAGAGCAGTAGGTGCACCTACAATACTTTTTACTTTCTTTCCTGATAAAATTAGTCCCCATATTGCGAGGAAAAGTATGGTAGAGAGATGAGGAGCCATTTTTAAGACTGGGGTTGGCAGGAGTAGCTGAAAATAATATTGCATTACATCAAAGGCTCCAAATACATAAGACCCGAGAAATGCTCCAAGTGGATTCCACAAAGCAACAACAACTAAGGCAATTACAATCCATCCTCTTCCCTGTGTCATTCCTTCAGACCAAAAGTTAAGATAACCTAGTGATAAATATGCTCCTCCTAGTCCTGACATCATTCCTCCAAAAATTACACATAAATATCTAATAAGATTAACATTAATACCTTGATTGTACGCAGCTTCAGGATTTTCTCCTACAGATCGAATCAAAATACCTATTCTTGTTTTATATAGAATAAACCAACAGATTGGGACAAGAAGATATGATATATAGACTATTATTGGGTGTTCGAAAAATATTTCTCCAATATATGGTATCTCACTTAATATTGGAATGTTAACGTTTTCTAACGTGTCTATTGCTTTTCCAATAACTCCACGACCAAGAATACCGCTTAATCCTGTTCCAAGTATTGTTAATCCAATACCAGAAACAACTTGTGTTCTTGTAAAGGTAATAGATATTACTGCATGAATCGTAGAAAGAACAGCTCCTAATAACATACCAAAGAGTACACCAATCCATACATTTTGAGTAGTATAAGCTACTGCATATGAGAAGGCAGCTGAAGCAATGATCATACCTTCTATTCCGAGATTTAGAATTCCGGATCGCTCTGCATAAATCTCACCAAGCGTAGGTACAAGGAAAAAAGTTGCTGCAGCAACAATCGAATTCAACATTAGAATAGTATTTACCATTTAGATTGACCTCCTTGTTTTTAGCGTAAAGCGAAAGAAGAATTCGCTTAAGAGAACAAAGAAGATTATAATTCCACTAAATAATTGCAAAACAGTAGAAGGAATACCAGTTAGGGCTAAACCTCCTACTTTAAGCGCAGCAAAGAATAATGCGCTTACAATAATGCCTAAAGGATTTAATCCTCCAAGATAAGCTACAGCGATCCCTGTAAAACCATAACCTTGACTTTTTACACCTAATCGTAATGAGTTACCTGCAACTTCACCTGCACCAGCAATAGCTGCCATCCCTCCAGAAAAGATCATTGTGATTAGTATCACCTTGAAAAAACTCATTCCTGCAATTCGACCAGCAAGAGGATTTTTACCTAATACATTTATTTCATACCCTAATTTTGTTTTAGGAATCCCATTTATGGTTCTGAATAAATAATAATATACCAATAATGTAATAGCGAGAACCAAAAAAATTGAAATATAAATAGGTGTACCTGGAATTTTGGGTAATCGCGCATTAATTGGTAATAAAGAACTATAGGTGAAACCTGTTTCTGGATCCCTCCATGGATCGCTAACTAACCATTCCATTAAATATAATGCAGGAAAAACCAATAAGAAACTTACAACTACATCTGCTCCTTGAAATCCTCCTTTTGCACGAAATAGGACAACTGGAATAGCCCAAATTGCTCCCAATATAAATGAATTAATGAACATAATTGGAATGAGAATAATTGCTGGTAAATCAGGAAATAAAAAGGCTGTGCCAGTAGCAGTTAACATTCCAATAACATATTGTCCTTCGGCTCCTATATTATCAACTCTAGCCTTAAATGGGATAGCCAATCCAATTCCAATTGCTAATAGGGGGATAAATCGTGCAATTGTATTTGGAATTAGTAATAAATTAACCTGTATCATATCATAATATGCTTGTACAGGATTTATTCCATTGATTAGAAAAATTAATCCAGCAATAGCTAATCCTAATAATAGAAAGGAGATTCTGATGAATATAGTTTTAATTCCTATTATAGGTTCTATTCTTTTTTGAAAATATACCTCTGTATTAAAAATTTTCATGCTAGCACTTCCTTTGAGCTCGACATCTTCGCGCCCCCCATCATTAATCCAATTTTTTCTCTAGTTGTTTCTTCTCTAGCCACTACACCCATTATCTTACCTTTATAGATTACTGCAATCTCATCACAGAGGCTCATAATTTCTGTTAAATCACTTGATACAAGAAGAATAGCAGCTCCTTCAGTGCGTTTTCTTAAAAGTTCCTCACGAACAAATTGGGTAGTTCCTACATCTAATCCAAAAGTAGGGTTTTCAGCTATCAATATCAAATCCTTCCCTTTTCTAAGAGAAAACTCTCGTGCCACAACAACTTTTTGCCGATTCCCTCCACTTAAACTTCTAACAGATGAGAGTGGACTTGTTGTCTTAATATTATACTCTCTGATCAATGTTTGTGTTTCAGAAATAATTTCTGAATTTTTTATAAAAATTGAGGGTGATCTTTTATAAGAATTTAGCATCAAATTATCTTGTACCGATAAGTCAAAAACTAGGGCTTTTTGTCTATCTTCGGGGATATAAGCTACACCAAGCTTCCTGACTTCATTTATTGACTTTTTTGTAACGTCTTTTCCCCGTATTATTATTTTTCCTGTTTCTAAATTCCGCCATCTAAATAAACCTTCAATTAATTCTCTTTGTCCATTACCTGAAATTCCTGCTAGACCTAGAATACTATTAGCTTTTAATTGAAGATTTATTCCATGTACAACAGTATCACCCATATCGTTATTTACAAAGGCGTCTTTTATTTCAGTAACAATATTTCCTGAATGAATAATTTCTTTATGTAAATCATATAAAACTTCTTTTCCAACCATTAAAGAGGCAAGATATCTTATAGCTTCATTCTGATTCTCTTTTTGACTTCTCAGCTTTACAGTTTCAAGTGTTTCAACAACTTTTCCATGTCGAAGAACAGTAATTCTATCACTGAAACTAATGGCCTCTTCAAGATGGTGTGTAATAATTACAATTGACACCCCTTTCGATTTTAAATCATATAATAAATTAAAAAGATTTTTTATTTCGGGTGGAGTTAACATAGATGTCGGTTCATCTAAAATTAAAATATCTGGATTAGTAATCAATGCCTTAAGAATCTCTACCCGTTGTTTTTCTCCCCCTGATAATTTCCAGACTTTTGCTTTAGGATTAATGTCTCCCAAGTCAAATTTTTGTAATGCTTTCTTAATTTCACGTTCGATTTCTGCTAATGAAAGAAAAAAGCCTTCTGAAAAACTTAAAATATTTTCAGCAACAGTATGGCGTTCAATTAGAGATTTTGAAAGATCTTGACGAGCAATTGATAGTTTATAATTCTTAATTGCGGTTAAAGGATTGTCTAGGTCGACTTGTTTCCCATTAATTAGAATCAAACCAGAATCGGGAGGAAAGAATAAGGCATTTACCAATGTTGATTTACCTGCTCCATTTTCACCCAATAAAGCTTGGATTTCCCCCTTCCTCAGAGTAAAATTCACATGGTCATTAGCCTTTACAACAATGCCATCCCCATAGAAAGTCTTACAAATATCTTTCATTTCTAAAACTAGATCCATATTATTAACTCCAGCCATTAATCACAAACAATATTATCAAAAATCTAAAAGGGATTTAAATCCCGAGGGGGTATGAAAATAAAAAAAATAAAATGAAATAAAAAATCATTCACTGTATAATTTATGGCTTTTAAACCAAATTTTAATTGTGCAGTATTTTAATCTACTAATTTTCTGAACAAATAATTCATTGATTTAATTTTATATGTAAAAAAAAGGGGATTGGTTAATGATTTTTACTAAGGTGAACCAATCACACCATCAACAAACCAGTCCATATAAGTAAATAAGTCAGCTATCGTTGCTTGTACCCCAGATGCAAACATAAGAGTTCCGTTTTGGGCATATATCGGACCAGTAAATGGGAAGAATGTCTCAGCTTCCATTTGATCATGTCTATTCATGATAAAATTATAGGCAGTAGTTGAGTCAACCGTAATACTTTGTAATTCAGGAACAAATATAGGATTAATTGGTACATCAAAATCACCACCTAATTCAACTGCTCCTTCTTTTAAGAACCATAGATAATCAACATTAGCTAAATTAGTAGAATTATAAGTACCATCATGAACTTTAGATAATATTTCGTCATACATGATCTCCCAATGAACTAATTGTCCGGAAATAGTGCTTTGTGGGGCATAATCCTGCATAGGTGAATAATGTGAAAAGGCATAAACCTCGTCATTTGCTTCTGCTGCCTGCATAACTGCTGGGCTATCCTCGGTAAAAGCCAATATGTCAATTCCTTTGCCAATAAGAGCATTAGCGGCACTAGTAGCGGCTGTGGGGTCATACCAAGAATTTATCCAAGTAACCTCGACTGTCGAATCATTATTGGTCGCTTTCATACCTAATGTAAATGCATTGATATGACGAATAACTTCAGGTATTGGAAAAGCACCTACATATCCAGCTTTCGTTGTATTAGATAAATAACCTGCCATCATTCCATTTAGATAGTACATTTGATATAGATCTGCAAAATACGTTCCTACATTAGCAGCTCGCTTATAACCAGAGCAATGGAAGAATAATGTGTCTGGGTGTTCTGCAGCAGCTTCAATAGTTCCATCCATAAATCCAAAAGAAGTGGTGAAAATCACATCACATCCCTTAACTGTTATAAGGGTATCAGCTGCTTCTTTAACTGATGCAATATCCTCACCAATGGTTTCAAGGTATTCTGTCGCTAACCAGTCATATTTATCTTCTACAAAGAGTCTACCAACGTCATGTGCGTTAGTCCAGCCATAATCACCTATTGGTCCTACATAGATGAATCCTGCTTTTAACTTACCTTCAGCTGGGGTTGTACAGCCAGATAAAGCAAGTGTAAGCATTAATATACTAAATATCAATAAAATTCTAGAATAAGTTGATTTTTTCATAGTTCATCAACCAATTCAAGAAAATGATTTCTCAAATATTTAAATATTGTTTATGGTAAAGGATAATATCAATTCTTATAGGATAACAGTAATTTGTAATATTCAAAATTTTATTAATTTTTCATTCTTCACTAAATTGAAGAAGCAAATAAATCATTGAATACTTTTTTATTCTTCCTATATTAACCAAAGGATCAAAAATAAAGAAGACAAATAAAATTTTTAGAAAATAAAACTAGTAATATCGGAAGAAATGACCTTAAGAACTAAGAGAATCAGTATCAGGTAAAGGAGGAATGGTTTCGGACTCCTGAGAGAGCTGAGGTTGCCATTCAACACGAACAAGATCGCCTGGGACTAATAGAAGTGCGTCTACCTGTTTTTTCGGTAGATAGATCACAAAATTATTACTGATTATAGAAGTGATCATAGCGCCTGAAGTAGTATAAATTCGTACTAAATCACCAATTTTAAATGGAATTTTTCGTATTAAGGCTTTAGGTATATAAATAGTCTCCTTTTTTGACAAAACCCATAAGAAACTAAAATCAAATTCATCGGATTGCATTCTGTCTTCATAACTCATTTATAATTTTACTTTAAAAACTCTTTCCGTTTTAACCGGGTAATGCCCGTTCCTGCCGGGGAATTTAGTTCGAAAGCTTTCAAAAGTCCGTAGAAGCTTTATTTCATATGAATAAAGCAATTTCCTTGCATTTCATTTTTATTTAAATACTTTGATTTTAGGAAGGTTTATTAATAACTAGAATGCTTTGAAATTATGTGATTTAGTGATCTTCCCTCTTCCGGGTAGCACCTTCTCTCTCCGAGTTTAATCAATCTAGTCAATTTTTCGAGCTTTTTGCTCTTTCTCCTTCCTTTGCCGATCTTTCCCCATCATGTGCTCTTTCCTGCGTTTTCCCCTTTTGAGGGTCACTTCAATTTCGGTTATCTTCCTATCCAATGTCTTGGCGTCCCTTCTCTGGGGTATTTCATTCATGTCAGAAAAAAAATCGCTTTTCCAAAAGCTTCGCGATGATCTTCGGCGTAGTTCCTCTGGTCAGCTTCATCGTAAGTCCTCCTATGAGCTTTTTGGGTTTGAGCGTGATCCTTTTCTCTCCCCTCGGGATCTCTTTGGCGAGAATCTATTTATCGAAAGGGATATGGTTCTTTCGGATTTAGTTAAGACCTTAGGAGCCTGTTGTTTCAGTCATTTTCAGGCTGATTCATCGTCTCCATTTCGTCATCTCCTTTTACATGGTTTACGTGGTTCGGGTAAGTCTTCTATGGTTCAGTTTCTTACTCGTAATTGGGATCAAATAGATTTACATGGTTTTAAATCCGTTTATGTTGATCTTTTCTCTTGGCAAGCACCGTTTAATTTGGATGGTGAAATTCTTTCTTCGGATGCTAGCCCCATTAATTATGATCGCTTTCTTACGTCTCTTGCTTCTTTTACTACCCCCATCATTCTTTTTGTTGATGGCATTGATTTAACACTGACTGGTTCTTTTGCTATTCCTCGTCTCAGTGAACTTTTTCAGGCTTTAAACTCTCGACTTCCTCATGGATTCATATTTGTTGGTCTGATGAGTTCATTGGGTTTAGCTAGCCTTTCTCCTGACTTACGTCAGTATTTATTCAGTTATTTTTCAGATTTTTTCTTTTATCCTGTTTTTTCTCGGCTTGAATTACGTGACTTGCTTCTTAAGCGTATGGCTGGTGCTCGTTCCCCCTTTGAGCTTTTTTCTTCCAAAACTCTTGATCTTATCATAGAGAACAGTTTTGGCTTACCTCATCTTGCTTTATTTCTTGCCAAGGTCTGTCTTGATCGTTTGATTTTATTAAAGCGTTTTGAGGGTACTGATAAATTGACTGCATCTCTCACTTCCCGTATTCTTGAGGAGTATCATTTTTCAGTTGCTAAACAATTAATTGAATCGATTGACTCTGAAGATGAATCTGATTCGTTTATTGCGATGCTGACTCCAAAACGCAAAGAAATTCTAGCTGCTGTTCTATTCGAACAATATCGCGCACGAAATTTTTTCTCTGATGCACGTGTTGATGGTTTACGTAATTCTGAACTTGCGGATATGTTTCTTGTTAATTTATCAACAATGAATTATCATCTAAAACCATTATTATTATCTAAACTTCTCTCGGAGGGCAAACATCCGCAGGATTATCGCTCTAAATTACTAACGTTTGAATGGGATTCTCCGATTGCATTTGCTGCGGAGATTTTTATTGTTTATCATCATCTTAGGGACAAGGTTTTTGCTCTTGAACCAGCTGCTCTCTTATTATCTCGGAGGACTGAGGAATAATGTCAGTCCTCCTGTTTTCTATTGGTGTGGTGGAGATTATATTTATATTTGATTTATTGAGGGTTTTTTATGAAAAATAATATAGAATTATTAGAATTAGAAGAATTAACCTTAGAGTACTGTCGGCAACGTGGATTGGTTGTCGATCGTAATTTTCATCGTCTTAGTGACAGCCGTCTAAATCTTCTTATACAGAATGGGTCTAATGATGATCCTATTGGGGTGATTATTAAAGATTGGAAACGGGCTGTTGGTGTTGACATTATTATTCGCTCAGAGCAGGTTTTAAAGGATAATCGTTCCTTAGGAAAAGTTTTAATTATTGCTAATGTTTTTTCTGACCCTGCTCGTTATTTAGCAGAGAAAATAGGTATTTTTTTGTTGACACGTAATGATTTATTACGGATTTTAGCTCCTGATCTCTCCTCAAGTGCTGTAAATGATTCAAATAAACAACAGGACATTATGATGTATTAATAGGTAATTCATTTATAGCTCCTTCTGTTGGGGGGATTTAACTTCTTTTCTTCTTTTCAAGTATCTTTTAAGTTCTTTCCATTTTTCTATAGTTTTAGAAATATAAAACAGAAAATAATATTGTTTATGTTCCTCATAAACTGTATATAAATTAAATTTAAAATTTATTAGCCTAAATATTTGAAATGCATTTCTCCTCTCATCGTCGTCGACGGAATTTTACTTCTCCTTTCTCAGGTGCTTCAGGCTTTTCACCAAAGCTTTCGGTCAATTCTCTCAGTTCTTTCAATTGACTTTTTTGCTCACGGATCCCAGTTTCACGAATCACACTACTGCTCCTTTCCTTTGAGAGTACTTTCTGTGTTTGTCGTGAGCTTCGGACTGTGAAGATAGCGAATAACACCCCTGCTATAACTACTCCTCCAATAATTATGATTGGTGCAAAGAGATCATTTACTGGTGAGGTTCGGGTGGTAGTTGATGTTGTCCCTGATGATTCTTCTTCTGACGCATCATAATGGATTTTTAACAATTTAACTTGATAGAATAAATCTCCCCTATCTTCATATGGATGATCTTTTTTAAGGATAACAAAATCTTTTTGTTCATTAACTGCCAATCCAATCAGTGCTTCCTTAAATTTTTGAATATAATTAGCATTAGCTTGGGGAAACATGTCTAGAATATTTTCTGGTACTGTTGAGGAAGCAGAAAGATAGATATAGGTCAGATCTTGATCAATATTACCTGATACAGGTATTGAATGGGCAGCATCTTCCCATAATGAATAATTAACATCTACAACATCCCCCCAATCGGATGTTATTTGTGCTTTTACGATGCTTGTCCAGAAGCTTATTATAATTATGAGAATAAGTATTTTCCGGTTAAACACTGTTTTTTCATCCAATATATCCTTCTATTAAGGTATTTAGGAGTGATTTTTTATAACTTTCATTTCTTATTTTCCTAATAAATACTTAGGTTTTTATCTTCCTTGAGTAAATATATTTTTGATAATCAGATAGTTCTCGGGTCCTATCCCCCCAAACGAGAATCAATAATTTAACTGGGTAAGATAATTTAAGAAAAATGTCTATGCATTTCAACAACTCTCTTGAGACACTTTGGATCATTCAAGAGCATTACATTATGCTTCTTTGAGGAGTGTCTCAATGAGGATTTGATAGTTTAATCCTTTAGCTGATGGAGCACCATTGATGACCGCTTTGGTTTAATCCATCCTGTAATGATATGTTCATCATGTCATCTACATTGGATGACATGATTAAGACCTGCAAAAACTTCCTAATCATAATAGTTATGAGAGGAAACTCATTTGCCTAGACGGAAGACTCCTAAGAAGACTCGCTCTACACCTCCGACTCCCCCCTCTCTTCTTCGGAAAGGTGTTACTTACTTATTTGAGTTTGAGGAGCCATCTAAAGCGTTTTTAGTATTTAAAAAAGTTCTTTCTGAGAAGAAGAAAGGTCTTTGTATTTCCCGCTGTTATCCTCCTCATCTCAAAGAGGATTTTCAACTTGAGCAGATTCCAATTTACTGGCTTACTCGCCAGAAGGATAATATGACTCTTGATCCTGTTCAGTTGAATGGAATTTCGCATATTGTTCAACAATTTATAGCTGCTTCCTCTCCAACAATCGTTCTTCTTGATGGTATTGAATATCTTATTATGCAAAATGATTTCAAACCTGTTCTTCGATTTATTCAGCATATACGTGATGAAGTATTAATCCAAGGTTCAAATTTACTTCTGACATTATCGCCAGAAACATTATCTCTTAGTGAGGTTAGGCTTTTAGAACGAGAGTTAGAAATATTTAAAGACGAAAAGCAAACTGAAAGGTAATTGATTATGTCTAACCGCATTGAACTTATTCAATCAGGCATTGAAGGCTTAGATGCTATTTTAGGAGGAGGATTTCCTCTGGGATGGGTAATAGTCATTGCAGGGGGACCCGGTAGTGGTAAGACTACTCTTGCTACTCAGTTCGTTGTTCAGGGCTGTCTCAAGGGAGAACCCGGTATTTTAGTTACCATGAACGAGCCTCGTTCTCACGTTTTGACTACTATGAGCAATTTTGGATGGGATCTAGAATTCTTTGAACGTGAAGAACTTCTTACTATTCTAGATTATTCAGCAACGAATGTTCTCTACTCAATCCATAAACAGGGTATGAAAGATGGTGGTCCTAGTTTAAATTTTATGATTGATCAGCTGCAGGATACTATTGATAGTACTGGGGCTATTCGATTAATGATTGATCCTCTAAACGCGTTTTCTTTTCTTTTTAAGGATAACTTTTCTATGCGTCGTGAACTGCACAAATTTTTTGGAATGTTAGCAGGTCGAAAAACCGTTTCTTTAGCAACACTTGAATTGGGTTCAAGCGAAGAAGCATTTACTGTTGAAGAGTTCCTTGCTTATGGTGTGGTGCGTATTTACCATAAGAAGATCGGAAGGAATCGTGAACGGTCAATAGAGGTTATCAAAATGCGTGGATTAAATCAAGAACAATCGACTTTTCCTTTTGAGATTGGTCCTCAGGGATGTCGTGTTTATGAGAGTTCTGACACTTTTGATTATTAATTCCCTCTTATAGATTCTTATTGAAGTGAACTTCTAAGATTATTTCATACATTTGTATTCCTATTATTCCGTTCTTAATATTTATCGAGATTTGTTGATCCCTTAACCATACGAAGATCATTTCTCCTGCAACAAAAGGAAAAACCACAATCTTCACCGTAATATTCGTCTCTTCAAAATAATTTATTGTGGTTTTCAAATTTGTACTTCCATTTCCAACATGACCAATTTCCCCATCAAGGAGATAATGGTAGAAATCAAGAACAACTGACCATGTAGAATTTCCAATGGTTGTTAAATTATACCCCCATAATGGATCTCCTAGTAATCCAAGTGTTAAGTCGAAACTAAATATATTTTCACTCAGAGAATATATTGGAGAGCTAATTTCTTTTACATAGAAAATATTGGCAGGTAAACCGATTTTAAAATCTGGTCCTTCCTCCACCATAAGATCCAACGTGTTAATGTTCACTTTAAGGATAAGATTTAATTTTTGAACCTTAGGATTAAAAGGTCTATCATTCAGTATTTGTTCAAACATCCATTTTAGTCCAGATTGATTTATATTTAGAATGAAAGAAATTTGTGTAAGACCTGGTGTTAAATTTATATCAGGAAGGATAGCTGACCCTAAAAACCCATATGATTCTTCAACCAAGTTAAAAGAGCCATTTAAAATATTCAAATCGATGTTATGAGGATTATTCAATTTCATTTCGGTTGCTAAACGATTTCCCGGTGATAGGGGATGAAGATGTATTAAAGTAAAGCTTGGAAAAAAGTCTTCTCCTAATGAACATGACTCATATCTGAACGGTATAGAGAAAAATGACGTGAAATAAACTCTTCCTGTTATTTCTATAGCACTTTTGTTGATTATTGCTTCTAAAAAGGTTTCAAGAGAGTTTAGAGTAAAACTAAAACTAATATTCTCTAAGATGACTGTATTTCTTTTAATAGTGAACGATGATAATGAATTTCCCGTTGTTAATAAGATTGAGTTTTTCCCCACCATATGAGTTAATTTACAAGTTACTTTTTCAATTTTTACTGTCTGTTTAACGACACTAGTAAAATTTAAATTTAATTTCAAATCTAGTGAGTTATCATCAATTCGTGTTATCCGTACCTCTTCAAATAAAAATTGGGGAATTGAGAGGTATGGTGTTAATACGATTATGAATACCATCAAAAGGAGAATTCCAACTAGAACGGTTATAAATCCAAATAACCTTCGTTTTTGTGAAAGAAGGTGTGAAATTTCTTTTACACGTTTTAGAAAGGAATTGAAATCCTTCTGAGGCATTCTTTTTCCCCAAATCTTTATCAATTAGAATATTAAATCATTCTTTTCTTGGAGTCTGATTTATTGATGAAAAATCTTATTAAAAGATATTTGATATATTGATTAAATACTTGGATTATTAGATTTTTTGTCTATATTTTCTTGATTTTCTTCTAAAAAGAGGTTTAAAAATGGAATCAAAAACATCTGAACTAATTTTAAGAAATGATCCCGATAAGACGGTTTGTGAATGTACAACTGATGTTAAACCTGAATATGTCATTGTAGGTTTTCCTGGTCATGGATTGGTTGGAAATATTGCTGCTAAACACATGATAAAGGAGCTTAAGCTTGAATGGATTGGATCTATTAGATCCCCATTAATCCCTCCTGTTTCGGTATTTATTGATGGAGTTTTAGCTTATCCTTATCGAATTTATGGTTCTAAAGATAAAAATTTAGCTATTTTGATTGGAGAATCACCTTGTCCTCCTCAGGCTTACTATTATCTAGCACATGCAATGCTTGAGTGGGCTATTAGTCTCGGAGTTAAACAAGTGATCTGTTTAGATGGATTTATTGTTGAACAACCTATTGAAGAATTTGATGATGTCTTTTTGGTTGGAGAACCCCAGATTTATGAGGAAAATGTAGAATTCGTCAAACATAACTTTAAAAAACCTCATACTGGATTTATTTCTGGACTATCAGGTGCCATTATGAATGAAGCCTTACTAACTCAAATTCAAGGGTTAACCCTACTTGCAGCGATTAATACACCTTATCCTGATCCTGGTGGTGCCGCGAAATTAATTGAAGCAGTTAACAAAGTCAAAGATCTTTCTATTGACACATCAAAGTTAATATCAGACGCTAAACAGATTCAGCAATCCATGCTGGAACTTGCTGAGCGCAATCGCCAAGTTTCAGATCAAGAGATAGTTGGGCCACGACGTGGGCTCTATGTTTAGTCCACTTCTTTTTCTTTTTTTATTGACCAATCAATTAAGATATTCCAATTATTGAAGTGTTCTGCTAAACTATTGACTATTTTTGTTGAAGTGGATTTTTTCTCATGGGTTAGTGATAATAGATCCTTGAAGGGGACTTTTAGGATCCACTTATCATTTTGAGTTTCTAATTTATGTATTTGGGATAGTTTAAGAAAATCTTTGGAATCTAAGATAATATAATGTTTCTCTATTTTTTCTTGTACAGTTGGTAGTCTTGCAGTCAAAATTATGAAACTTTGATTATTTAAAAAAAATGAAATTTCAAGTTCCCAAACAAACTCATTATTACTTTTTTTACCTGTACAAACCTTGATATCTGCATATCTGACTTCCTCCCCATCCTCTGATCGGATGATCATATCAACTTTTCCCTTACTAGCATATGGACTAAAGGATTCTATTCCCATTTGGTAAAGCTTTAGCTGGGTATCAAGTTCATCTAAGCCACTTAGCTCCCTAAATTCTACTGATTCATCAGGATTCAACCTAATTTTTACCCCTTTATTTTTTCAAATGTTGCTCCATGGGATTTCCTACACAAATAATGATAAATAGTTTTTGATCATCAACAATTTTATTAGTTTAACATTCAGATTCTTAATTGAATAGCATACACTGAGATTAATAAATACTTTTTGAAATTAATTTCAAACTAAAATAACTAATAAAATTAACTTATTCATATACTAAAAATCACACTTTATTAATCACTAAGAATTGCCATTCGATTATGACAAATCGGACAATCTCCAAAGACCTTTAACCATTCTAATAAGTGATTTTTATGAAATGAATTTTGGCATACTTGACATTGGACTTTAGCCTCAGAAGAGTGGATAGGATGACGACAAATAACACATTGTTCTCTTCGGGGGTCAGTTCTTGTTGATTCAGGCCAAGAGACGTCCTCATCGATTCTCACCCCTGGAGGAGCTTTAGTTACAGTGAGAATGTATTCTCCATTCCCTCGTGGCTCGAATCCCCCTTCTAATTCACCAGTAGCTAATGCATGTGATAATATTCGAGTAAAGACCTGTTCATCCAATGGGTATCCTTTCATACTTTTTTGAAGTTTAAAAAATAAATAATCTGATTCTATTTCATGTCGTGGTCGTGTTATATGCCTTTTGATAGTAGTAAACATGATTTGTCTGGTTTTTGCTAAGAATAGAATATTTTTTCGTTTTTGGTCTAATTCTTCTAGAGCTTGAGCTGCAGTCTGTAATATTTTTCTAAATTCTGTTTGGATCTCTTCATTCTGGATAGGAGCATTATCTAATGATGCTTCTTCAGATGTTAATTTGGCTAGGTTTTCAATCTCATGCCTTATACTATTTAATTCACTAAGAATAGTATTTATTGAGGTCAAAGGTTGAAGAGGTTCAATTAATTCGGCCTGGACTGACGCCTGTTGAATTGAAAAACGACGTGACTTTAATTCTTCTATGTATCGGTTAATTTCATTAAAAAATGGTTTTCTCATATGCCGATTAACAAAAATGGAAAAGAAAAATCCTACAAGCACTCCTCCTAATATGATCAAAGATTCTAATGTCGATGAGATACCTTTAATATAACCATTAATGAACAGAGCGAAACTTATAACTAAGGAGAATGCAATTATGACATTTCCGGTTGTTTTACTCCTTGAAAGCCTAAGAAGCTTTGCTACTGCAGTAGTCATTCAAACCCCAAATAAGAAGAATTTTAGGTCTTCATTTAAGACAGGTACTTATTACTATTTAAATTTAATAAAAGAATAACTAGATAGTAAGTCGTAGTTTTATTTTTTTACGAATTACATTTGTTTCAATTAAAGGAAAGCAGTATTTTCTAGGAAACTTTGATGATGTTCAAACTGGAGTAACGCATTTGTGTAGCTTTCTTTCACAATTGTATCTGGCAGTACGACACACTTTCGTAGGTTAACACCAGATTGGACTTTACAATTATCACCAATAACTGAACTTTCAATTTTACATGTAACAGCGATATTTACATTCTTCCCAATCCAATTCATTTTTTCACCTTGCTCCTGAAGGAATTTCATATTTAAATACCAGCAATCATAAGGTGTACTTAAATGAAATACTCTTTCTGTTAATACTCCACCTACTCGTTTTCCTTTATTAATGATGGCATTAATTGCTGTAGCTAATTCATATTCGTTCCTTTTTGATCTATTAATGTTTTGAAGGGTATTAAAGATAGATCTTGAGAAAATATATAATGCAGAAGAATTATATTTGCTTAATATTTCTGCTTCGGTTTCCGGTTTTTCTTTTATTTTCCAAACTTGACCTTCGCGGTAATCAACAGTTGATGAATGCCTCATTAGTTTGAAGGACATCTCTTCTAACGAAAGTGTGAGTGTATTTTTTTCTGAAACATGTTTCTCCCTCATTTTTCTTAAAGTGGATTGAAAGAACAAGGAATCACCTGCCTGTACCAGAAAATTATCAGCAGTGAAATAATTTCTAGTTTGAAGCACTGCATGACCTGTTCCTAGCGCTTCTGATTGAATAACATATTTTATGTCTAATGTTGGAAAGTATTGGGATAAAATGGATTGAATTATTTTCTCATTCTTATTAATAACAATTATTATCTCTAAAAAACCAGCTGCTATTAACTGTTCAATTGAATAAACAATTAGGGGTTTATTTAGTATTGGAAATAAGGGTTTAGAATATTTTTGGGAAAAAGGAAACATACGTGTTCCTTTACCTGCAGTAAGTATAATTGCGGGAAAATCCAAAGGTAATTATCATCTCTCAATATAGATTATTATCAATTAATATTCTATTAAGTATAACAAATTTCTTATATATTCAAATAGAATAGTGTTAAAACGATCAATGCATCTACCTTTTGCATTATCGTCTTTGAGTTTTAAGAGATTATGTTAATAGAGGTACGCTCAAAATGGTCCGTTTAAGAGCAGTTTATTTAATCACTGATACGGGTTTAACTATTTACAATCAGTCTTTTGGAGCTACAGAACAAGATCAAGACATGGTTGGGTCTTTGATTATGGCATTGACTAGCTTCGGAAAGGAAGCTTTAGGAGGAGCCCTCTCGGATGTTGGTTTTGGTGAAGGATCTTCTATGATCCTTCAAGAAGGAAAGAAAGGCGTTATTGCAATAGCTATTGTGGTTCTTGATAAAGAACATAAGGAGAAAGAAGAATTTACCATTCGCAATCAGCTTTATCGTTTCGTTCAGAAATTTGAGGAAACGTACTCTGATGAATTAAAAGATCCGATTTTTCAAAAAAGCAGGTTCTCAGGTGTGGGAACAATGGTTTCTTCAGAATTCTTTCGAGATAAAATGTCACGAATCTATCATCAGGAATTTGACTCTATAAATCAATATCTCAAGTTTCCTTCAACACTTTTATTTGAAATAACTCCTCGTGGAGAAAAAATTTATTCTTTTTATCGTGAATTTCCTCAATTTCTTAAAATCCTTGGAGATATCCCTATTGAAGAATTTGACCGATTACTAAATAATATGGAAGATAAAAGGAGTATGGTATCGTTTAGTGATTGTTTAGAATGGTTTGGGGAAGAAAAAGCTTCTCAAATTTTGAAAGTTTTTCAATTTTTAACTTCTAAGGGGATGTTTGATGTCTATAATTTCGAACGTATTCATATCGTTTAAACTGCATCATGATTCTATTGAAAACTGTGTTTTAACTCTAAATGTTTTTAACTTTGTTATATTCTTATACATTTAGAATCTAAAATATCAACCCATTCTACTAGAAATTGTTAGAATAGTGATAATATTAAAAATATAGAAAGATTTTTCCCTATATTAAGCTTTACTCTTGCCTTAATTAATTTTTTTCCCACAATGTGGACATACTTTCTCTTTCTCACGCTGTGATTTAATAATAAAGGCAGTCATCTTCTTCATTTCTTTTTCCATGCTATCTAGTTGAGTATTGATTTTCGTTTGAACCGCAGTGTCAATTTCTTGTTGAATTACTGGCGGTAATGCGGAAAGATTTTGATTCATTCTTTCAATAGAGGTTGTGAGTCTTTGTAAACTTTCATCTTGAAATGCCATTCGTTCGGAAACGGAAGTTTTTAGCTCGTTTACTGAGGCTTCTAGATAAATAACGATTCGATCTCTTAGAGATGATAATTCTACTTGAATGATCGCATTTACTCGGTCTCGGAGCTCTCCAACGGTAGCGAGTTGGTCAGCTTGATTCTCGAGCAACGAATTCAATCCACTTTCAATTTGCTGCAATGCATCATTAATCATTAGAAAATTAGTTATACTAGCTTCATATTGTTCCTTTGTTTTCTCTGTTGAGGTCTTCACCATGTCACTTATTTGTAAAGAAAGATTTCGCATATTTCCAACGACATCTTCCACGTAACTAACTTTAATAAACTTCAGATCGTCTCGTGTCTCTTTAGCTAGAGATTCAAATGCCTTCTGAAATGACGAAATAGATTGTTCTAGGGTTTGAATGATCTGAGGTAATGTCTGAATCGAATTCTGTAAAGTTCCACTTATTCTTGTATTTTGAATTTCTTGAGATAATTGATCAGTTGTTGATTTAAGATCTCCAATCGAAGCAACCATTATTTTTAAAGATGAAGTGATTTCACCAAATCTTCCCATCATTTCTTTTGTTAATTGTTCAATAGTTCTCAGTGTTTCCTCGATTCCCATATTAAAACCTCATCAAGTGTTTTTTATCTTTAAATAATATCTCAGGATCGTTTTTATTATATTTAGTGCTCAAATAATTTGTTTCAATAAGGATTTTTTGGTGTATAAAATATGCTATGACTTGGTCCATCGTATCATATATGAAAGTCCATCCTATTTTAAACGTCTTAAATAACGAACATATCTTTCATTGGCTAAAAGAGAATCATTGATTTTATGGATAAGAATCATTGTTTCTGAATAAAGAAATTGTCTGAATTCATCTTGTGGATACATTTTCATTTCCTGATAACAAGATTTAACAATATTAAACGAAACGTTTGGAATTCGTGTTTCCAAATCACCTGGGCCAAGATTAAAACCCCGTAGTACATTCATTGACACTCTTAGTGAGTCGGAAAGATTTCTTTTGCCCAATAAAAATGCAGAGACATTAAAAAAATATTGTTTAATTATATCTTGGACTTCTTCTTTTTCAAAAGGGAGAATTTCCTTTCCAGTTTCATCAGGAAACAACTTTTTTAAATTCTGTAACAAACGAGCTGATGGAGCTTCTCTTAATAATTTTTCGATCAGTTCCTGTAACTTTTGGGAAGGGATCTGGTATATTTCATGATTAGGAACGTCATTTATTTCCTTTTGAATTCTAAATCGAAAAATCTCTTTACAGCCTTCAAAATAATAATAGGGAAACGCAATATGAGACAGATTGGTATAGTTATCCATAAATGATCTCAATGATTCTATCAATCCCCAAGAATCGGTATAATATGGATCTAAGTCAAAAACACCTATTTGTTCTTTTGCAGCTATAATAGGTTTTGATTGATCATTTACTTCCATTATCAAAGTTTCTTTTGGAATGTCTGTTTCAAGTAACCCATCTAATTTTGATTGAAGAGTTGTTATTTTTTCTATCAACTGTAAATCAGAATCAGGTTGAGCCTGAAGCGCTATAATGAAATCATTAATTAATCGTACTTCTCGCATAATATCTTCTGGCACAGGTAGGGATTCTGATAGTTTTAGAAGGATTTTTATTGTGAGATTTAGTGTAAGGACATTTAATCCTACTAAAGTATTAATTTTTTCTCCCATATTTCCTCGTGATTTCCAAAACTCTGTTTTTAAATCAGAAGGCAGAGATATTGAGGAAGAAGCATTATGAGGGTCAGTAGGAGGTGAATTTTTTTCATCCACTTGTTTCCAGCACCTTATGTTGATTTCTGTTCTGGTGTAATGTAATAACCAAATAATTTCTCAAGATCATTTACCGCGTTAATTAATTCTTCTCGGGTTGTACCTTTTGAACGCTTGAACCAATGTTGTTTTAACTCGGAGTCACCGCTATGTAGTTGGATCAATGATTTGGCCTCTTCTAGAATGTCATGAAGTTCTGGAATCTTTGGAAGACCGAATAAGAGAAGTAAGGAAGCTTTGGTGGCATCATCATCATAAGCACAATAAGTTGGAGAAATACTTGCTCCTTTAGCTAAAAAAGGCGTAAGAGATTTTTTTAGAAAAGGATCAAATTCAACCCGAGCAATATCCCGGGATCCACTCAATACAGAAAATACCGATGAAGCAGCAGGGTTATTACCCATATTGGTAAGACTACAGTTTGAAACTGTATATTCAATTGCTGTATTGAGCTGTGATCCCATTCCTCCGACTTCAGGAAAGACAGTTAAATCATTAAACATAGCAGGAACTACAACACTATCAAGTTTTAATGCAAAATCTCCGATATCAGTAGTTGGAAGTACCTCTTTTCCTATTTCAGGGACTCCAGGCGAAAGCATTTCAGCAATTGATTCCAACGCAAGAGGATTTATTAACTCCACAAATTGTTCTTCGAGTTGAGTTGGAAACTCATTAGAATCTTGTCCTAATATTATTGGAGTTGTTGACTTTAATTTCTCTTTACTTAAATCAGCTAAATCATTTCCAGTTTGTCTGCTTAAAAGATCTACAGATTCTCCTCTTTGCATACTAAGCACCCGTTCAAGCATTGTTCGATTAGAAAGAAGAAGTATTAGATCAGGACCCATGTTTCCCTCTTCTAGCTGCAAACGAAGAAGCTTTGACAAAGCCCAAACACTATTCACAGCTTCACTTGACTGGTTATTGAATGGTAGAACACCAAAAACATAAATGAAAATCTTCCGTTTTTCTTGTTCTGCAAATCTTTTTCTTAACAAACGAATTAACGCAGGAGTTCCTCCACAACCTGTGCCCCCTCCAAAACTAGTGAAAATGCAAAATCCACTGATTCCTTCGTATCCGAGCGCTTGTAATTGATTGAGTATAATATCTTCTGAGCTAATAACTGCATCAAATCCCGCAGAAAATTTCCCACCCACACCAATTTCAGCATCAGAATAAAGTAAAGTTCGTTTCGACGATATTGAATATTTTTGTCTTGCTTTAAGCAAATCACCCCGATCCGTGTTCATTACTAAATATTCACGAATTCGTGGTGGAAGTTCACCTTTTTTAGATCTAGCTAGGTAGCTCCCTACAAGATTGCTACCACATTCCCCTAAACCTATACAGAATACCTGTGAAGTATTTGAATTAACAGTTTCCATTTTTATTACCAATTGATATCTTTCTATTCTTTCTTCAAATTTCTCATCTTTATGTTCGTTTACTATATAAGAATGCTAGATTTACAGTAGTGACACTCCAGTTTTCAATTCAATAAATAATCTCATCGCTAAGGATAGATAGGCGCGAATTACTCTATTATTAGGATATGTTTCCGATATCTTTTTTTCTATTTCCTTGAATTGTCGAATATTTTCTTCTGGGCTGTCTGTTGGAATATATCTAGGACGAAACATCCTTATTGCCCTATGCCACTTATTTAGCTGAATTGCAACCTTCTTCCATTCTTCACGTTGATCATCAATTTGGGGAAGTAGTTCTAAAATGAAACGTAAATCATGTGATGACATTAATTCTTCCCGATCATTTACCAACTTTGACAAAGGGAAAATTTTCTTAGATGCTTCTTTTGTATAATGTTTGTATACTTCTTGTATATTAGAATAATATTCAAATTTCCCTAGTTCAGATTGAACCACAGCATTTTGTTCTTTTTCTATTTGTTTGACAATATTAATTATAATTTGCCGGACTCCAGCTAATTCTAAGATAGCTTTTGTTAATCTACCGACATGGTTAGTAGCTGCGGTCTCCTGAAATTTGTTTAAGTACATTAAATCAATACGTTCATCATGTCTTAGATCTTTTTGATAATTTAAAAAGAGATATTCAATAGTCTCTTGAATTTCAGTTATATATTTCGTTCCCATATCTCTTATAGCCTTACATGCTTTAGAATCGTTTTGTAATTGATCAATTTCTACAAAAACTTCTGTAATCTCTTTGAGTTGAACATCTTCTTGATTTTTCACAATAATTTGGCTAAATCGTTCAATATAATGCCCGACATATTCGATGATATTTATTCCAACTTCTTTCAAATCATTTACATTTTTTAAGACATTTCGTGATTCATTGACTGCTTGTGATAACAAGATAGCAACAATTTCAGTGTCATACAAATAAATTAATTGTCGTAATTTGTGAGCAAGACGTTCATGGGAAACCTCTTCAGGTTCAAAATTTGATATTTTTTCTTCTGCACTAAATATTACTGGATCAAGGGGTGCAATTTCGTTAATTCTTGGTAAGCTTACCCTAATCCAGTTATATAAATTCTGATGAAGCTTAGCAAGGGAATCCTTTGCCATCTGGAGGCTTTCAAGACTATAACTTTCGAAAATGTTAACTAAACGAACAATATCCTTGTGAGTCTTAATTTCTTCCATCCGTTCTTTCATTAAATCAACTGTTTTATCAAAAAACTCTGCATACTGTCGTGGGAGTTTGGAATAGTCTTGAATATGAGAAGAAATTTCTCTTTCCATTTGTTCTGCAAGTGTTGCAGATTTACGTTCAATGTAAGACTTTAATTGCCAATATTCTGTTAATGCTTCAGAATAATCAAGATTTTCAAATTCTCTCTCTGGTGTATAAGAAACTAAGACCTTTTGGGCCTTAAATAATCTATAAAGTCGTTTATCAACACCCTCTAAGCTTTCTAACCGTGTTTTTAACTCAACTAATATCTCATTTTTATTTTCTTCAATTTTTTCCAAGAATGAGATATAATCCCGAATTATTGATTCGATATCACCTGCTTCAGCGTATTTATCAACCAATGAAACTATTTCATTACGTTTTTCACGTAAATCATATTGTGTTTCGATTGGAAGAAGAGGAAAAGGGATTGTTTTCAGATTTTCCCGAACACGGGTGGATATTTTATATTTCCAAACAGGAATTTTTTCGTATTCATCCAATAACTCTTGAATTGAGCCTTCTGAAGCCACATTAATATCTTCACGGAACGCTTTAAGATCATCAAAGACTAAAGGAGGGACATGAGATTTCAATTTGGGAGGAATTGTCTCCAAACTTATTAGCTGATTAAGAATAGGGTGAATTTCACTATCAATAGCATTCCAAAGTTCATTTTTAATGCTTTGATTGAGACGATTTAAACTCTCAATCTCTTTAACAAGTTCTCTTATCTCAATATCATCAGAGCTTTTTTGCGCTTTTATTACTTCGATCTTTTCTTTAAGATCATTCGAGAGAATTTTTTGGATACTTTCGCGAGAATCATAAAGATTTATCAAATTTTGACGTAAACTTTGCTGTGCAGGTTTTGAAAAGAAAGCAACGAGTCGAGTTTCCCATTCCTTAATTTCTCGTGCCTTATTAACTAATTCACTTGTAGTAAGGGAATCAAAATCCTTTATTGTTGGAATTGGAGGCCCATTACTGACATTAATCACTTCTTGGATATGTGGATTTTCTAATAAACGGAAAAAGTAGTTTTGACAACCTTCTGCTAATTGAGATTTTAAATCATAAAATCGTTTGATTAAAAATACCCAATTCTGAAGACCCTGAGTTTTTTCAGCTTCCTTTTCAATTTCATGTATATTTTCAACAAAGTTTTCAGGAGTTGGAATTTTCATAGCCCCAATGGTCTTTGAGGCATTAATTAA
The DNA here is from genome assembly GCF_975850365.1 of Candidatus Hodarchaeum mangrovi. Classification (NCBI taxonomy): domain Archaea; kingdom Promethearchaeati; phylum Candidatus Hodarchaeota; class Candidatus Hodarchaeia; order Candidatus Hodarchaeales; family Candidatus Hodarchaeaceae; genus Candidatus Hodarchaeum; species Candidatus Hodarchaeum mangrovi. Next base: position 22,457 of record NZ_CDLCQJ010000021.1, read on the forward strand.
TTCTGCAGTACCTACTAATTTTTTCGCATTTAATAATTGTTGTTGGTACCAAGACCGAATTTTTTCAATATCTTGAATGATAATAGGAATCGAAGAAGTAGAAACATCAATTTCTGGAGTTGAGGTATTGCTAATATCCATTGGCTGATCTCCTACAATCTGGAGAATCCTACCAATTTGATCTTCTGTCTCGGTTTTAAGTGAAATTTCATAGGTTCGTAATAAATTAATATATTCTTTACTTATATTGTTCAATTGCTTTTCTAAATCAAGTAATTCTTCAACGGAGATCGTTCCTTCAATTTTTGTTCGAATTTCAAGTAGTTCTTGTTTCAAAATAAGAGGTTTATCTCCTAGATTTAATCCAATAGACTCAACTGTGTCTAGATGCTGTTGTAGTTCTGAGATCATTTGGATGATTGCAACTTGAATTTTACCTTCGGTTCCTTTTTGTTTTTGTTTCAAATAGGCATTTTCTGTTTCTAAATCATCATATAATGTTAACAAATCAGGAATAGTCATGACATGTATGCTTGCTTTTGTCATTTTACTAGTTAAACGGATTTTTTCTTCATTAAATTCTATGAATTTGCCATATAAATCAACGATTTCGCGGTTAAAAACAAGAGTTGAAAGGGTTTTCCCTCTTAATACTTCGGAGATCTGATTATAAATTTTCAAAACTGTAGAGCTAAATTTTATAATTTGGTCAGGATTGAAACTCGGAATTTGTAGCTTTCTGATCGCTTCTGTCTCTTGAGGGATAAACTTGGCAATTTCTTTAATATTATTTGCCAAATCAAAGTAAATTTTTCTAAATCCAACAAGCAACGTATTTAAAAGGTCTTCTGTAAGTTTTTTATACTGAACAAGGTTTTGATCAAGAGATTTTTTTAGTCCTCTTTTTTTAAAGAACCCAGCAGTTTTAAGCTCTTTTTCTATTCTTTCAATCTCAATTACTAGTTTCTGGGCCTCATTTACTGTTGATACTTGGACTGTGGGGTCAATTGAACGTAATTCAGTTGTTAAATCACGAATAACCACTATCTGAGCCTTGGAAACTAGATCTTTGTTTACCGATGACATTTTCCTAGCATCCATAATATAATCTCTTGCTTTCTTTCTTTGAGAAAGCTACTTGTCCATACTATATAATTTAATATTATGCTTAAAACATTCTTTCACAAATGTCTTACCTTATTAAAATATAATCTAATTCAATTACTTAAAAAATTCTATTCAAATATGCTGTCTATTAATGACTTAATCTGAGTATGAATCTCTTATCAATTCAAATCAATATACATAAATTCAATAGGATTTATCATTTTATAATCTAAAACTCATCCTTTAATGGTGCTGCTAATGAACCAAGTCTTAATAATAGCAATTGGAAATGAATTGCTTTCAGGAAAAACGGTAAACACAAATTCCACTTTTCTAGCAGAAAAATTAACTAATCTTGGATTAACTGTGAAAAAAATCCTAACTCTTCCAGATGAAAGAGAAATAGTTGTATCAGAATTAACTAATGCCCTAATTAAAAAGAATTATAGAATAATAATAATAACAGGAGGATTAGGCCCTACTTGGGATGATTCCACGGCGAGTTTTCTAGCTGAGACCTTAAATGTTCCCCTTAAAATCCACCCTGAAGGAATTAATATTGTTACTCAGCGTTACCAAGAATTGTATAGAAATGGGTTGGTTGATACAGAGAAAATTACCTCAGCACGAAAGAAGATGGCTTATTTGCCTGTAGGGGCAAAACCCATTTATAATCCTGTTGGAACAGCACCAGGTATATTTTTGGATCATAAACCTTCCAATTGTTGGATTTTTTGCTTACCTGGAGTTCCTAAAGAAATGCAAGAAATGTTTTCTATTATTGAACCTCAATTCCATGATATTCAGAAAAAAGAACATTTAGAATTCTACGAAGAAAATCTAATAGTTCCTTTTACTGATGAATCATTGTTAGCACCTTTTTTAGACCAAGTAAGAGAAAAATTCAATGTTTGGATTAAATCTCTTCCAAAAACATATCAAGAAGGGGAAAATATAATGTTAATCATATCTTTCTCATCTGATAAGAATGGGGAAGCAAAAAATACGGTTTTAAAGGCAAAAGAATATCTTAATTTATTGATTAAATCAAAATGATTTAATTTTTTTTATTTTGAGATTCATTTTAATCTAGTTTATTATAAATGGTTCATTAGGTATTTATTATTATAGGTTGATTGAGGATAGGCAACTAAAGGCTATTTTTTATTCTTCTCGTTTTCTAGTGATGAATATCGGTGTGGTCATATATTCAATTATATAAATAAAGATGTACTTTTTTATTATTAAAGGGATTTTGCATTTGGAAAATTGATGAAAAATGTCTGAAGAGGATATAGGTCTAACATTAAAGGTTGCTGAAGCAAACCAAAGTGATGTTGGACGAGGATTAGTAAGAATTGATTACTCAATTATGCGTGAATTTAACCTAGAAACTGGGGATATTGTTGAAATTTCTAGCGATAGACCAGGGGGAAGGAAGACTGGTGCTTTAGTCATTCCAGGTAGAAGGGAAGACCGAGGAAAACGTATTATACGGATGGATGGTCTTATTAGAGGGAATGTTGGTACAAGTTTGGGAGAAACAGTTCGTGTTAGAGCAATTAAAAAACGAGAAGCAAAACATATTACTATTGCTCCTGCAGAGGAACGAATTCGTTTACTTGTTAAATCTGATATTATTAGAGAACGATTACAGAATCATCCTATTTCAAGAGGAGATCTACTTGTAATTACAGGGCAGATCCGTAAAATTCCACCTTCTGGAGGTACACCTGGTAAAGGGATGGATGAATTCATTTCAAGATTTTTTGGAGCATCCAGTCCAGTAAGTCTTGGGGAAATAAAAGTTGTTGTAGTTAACACCGATCCTGATGGAATTGTCACTGTAGGTGATGGAACAGAAGTCCATATTATTGAGGAAGCTCCTAAAGATCTTCGTATGCTTCCTCGAGTCACATATGAGGATATTGGAGGATTAGCAGAAGAAATTAAAAGAGTCAGGGAAATGATTGAACTTCCTATGAAACATCCGGAGCTTTTTGAACGATTGGGTATAGATCCACCCAAAGGAGTACTTCTTCATGGCCCACCTGGAACTGGAAAAACTCTTCTTGCCAAAGCAGTCGCTAATGAGTCGGGAGTTAATTTTGTATCAATAGCAGGACCAGAAATCATGTCTAAATTTTATGGTGAAAGTGAACAGCGTATAAGAGAAATTTTTCAACAGGCAGAGAAGGATGCTCCTTCTATTATATTTATAGATGAATTAGATTCGATTGCTGCGAAACGAGAAGAAGTTACAGGAGAGGTTGAACGTCGTGTGGTTGCACAACTCCTTGCTCTCATGGATGGTTTGAAAAGTCGTGGAAAAGTAATTGTTATTGGAGCTACTAATCGTCCTAATGCTCTTGACCCTGCTTTAAGACGCCCTGGGCGCTTTGATAGGGAAATTGAAATAGGTGTTCCCTCAAGAATGGGGAGATATGAAGTACTTCTTGTACATACCCGTGGAATGCCCTTAGCAGAGGATGTTGATTTAGAAGAATATGCAGCTAAAACTCATGGATTTGTCGGGGCGGATATTGCAGCTTTAACCAAAGAGTCAGCAATGCATACCCTACGAAAAATCTTGCCAAAAATTGATTTTGATAAACCATTATCTCCGGAGATTCTTTCAAAATTAGTTGTCTCAAAAGAAAACTTTGATGAAGCTTTGAAAATCACTGAACCGTCTGCAATGCGAGAAGTTTTACTAGAAATACCCAATATAATGTGGGAAGATGTTGGAGGCCTAGAAGATGTCAAACAAAAATTAATTGAAGCTGTAGATTGGCCTATTACACATCCAGAAATTTTTAAGCGACATGGTGTCAGACCTCCTCATGGTATATTATTATTTGGCCCACCAGGAACAGGAAAAACTTTATTAGCAAAAGCAGTTGCTACCGAAAGTCAAGCTAACTTTATTGCGGTCAGAGGACCCGAATTATTATCAAAATGGGTCGGAGAAAGTGAAAAAGCTGTACGGGAAGTCTTTCGAAAAGCAAAGCAAGCTTCACCTTCAATTATTTTCTTAGATGAATTAGATTCAATTGCACCACGAAGAGGAGCCTTCACTGGAGGAAGCCATGTAACAGAGAGTGTTGTTAACCAAATCTTGTCTCTTTTAGATGGTTTAGAAAATTTATCAGATGTAGTGGTTTTAGCTGCTAGTAACCGTCCAGATATGATAGATCCAGCACTTTTACGGCCTGGACGATTTGATCGTCTTTTGCTTGTACCACCTCCTGATGAGAATTCACGAATGAAGATTCTTCAGATCCATACTAAAGGTATGAAACTTTCACCCAATGTTGACCTTGCTAACTTTGCACATAAGCTAGAAGGTTATGTCGGATCCGATATTGAAGCCATATGCCGTGAAGCGGTTATGATTGCCCTTAGAGAGGATTTAAAGACTCAAAAAATAGAATCAAGACACTTTGAAGATGCAATGAAATCAGTCCACCCAAGCTCTAATGAGAAAATTATGAGGGAATTTGAAGAAATTGAGAAAAAATTTCTCGGGAGATCAGAAATTGGCCGTAAAGATATTCTTGGTTTGAAGGATTATTTATAGCTAAACTTCTTCATTATTTTCCTCAGAATCTTGTTTAGGTTTATATATATCAAGCGGCCATTGTTTTCTTATTAATTTAGTAAGTACATGGGAATCAAATTGATCAATTTCGATTGAGGAGGAAGCAGTTTTCATCAAACGTTCTGCAATTAGCTTTGACCGGACAACCGAGTCTGAATATCCAATTATCATTCCTACGACAAGGGGATGAGTTTTAACAACCACTAATTGGAGATCAGAAGCTGTAATTACTTCCATTCCTACAGGATTTTTCGTTAATTGACTCATTGTTTCGCTTATTCCACTATTGAACTGATCTAGGATGGTTTTGGAGATATTTACAAACTTAGCAGTCCAAATCGAATGTGACTCTAAATCAATCATGATGACTACACGAAGTTTACAACGAAAAGTTGATTCAGATCCTGATAAAACATCTGCTAACCAATCAAAAGCATCATAGAAATTCTCCCCTGTCTTTGCAGAAATTCGGAATAATCCAACTGGACGAGAAGAACGAACAGCATGGGTTAAATTTAAATCTTTAACAATAGAATCAAATGGTCTAGCACCTGGAAGGTCAATTTTATTAGCAATGAATAGTACAGGTGCCTCGGGATTATGTTTAATGGATTCCCAAAAAGCTTCAGAAGCTTCTTTTAATCTAATATCTGCAGAGTCTAGTACGAAGACAATGGCTGAAATTCGTTTTTCAAGAGCTGGTTTCCATAGTAGATTCCGATATATTTCTTGACCACCCAAATCAACGATATTAAATAATATCTGACGGTATTTAACAGTTCGATAATTAACACCTAAAGTTCTGGTTGTAGGGATAAATTCAGATCGTAGCATACGGTTTACAATCGTTGTTTTTCCTGCATTATCTAACCCAATGATAACAATTTCGTAGTTTATGGTTTCTTTCCCTTTGAAAATTCTACGTAGAATACTTGACATGAAAAAGCACCAAAACTACTGAGTATATCATAAAATCTTATAAAACTACCTAGTAGGGGGTTGAAAGATTGTTTTACTATCTTCACTTAAATAATTATATCCTGATTCAAAAATCTTGACAAATAAGATCATTAGAACAAAATTTAATTAGATTAACTAGAAGAGGATAAAAAAAGGTATTATTTGATGTAGGAGCAAAAAGAGGAATAATTATGTCAAACGACTTTGCAATTACCAAGGAGTATAAGGAACTTAAAGATACAATGAAAGATATCCAAAATCTTACCATCCAAGGTGCTACAGATGTCGCTATTTACGGTGTACGTGCATTTGCCAAGCATACACAAACAGTTCCATTAAAAGGAGAAGAATTAATAAATCATCTTGAATTCGTTGTTGAACAACTAAGTAGTGTTAGAGTGACTGAACCAGCGTTAAGAAATGGATTAAGATTTGTTATGACCGGTGTACGAGGGAAATTAGGGAAGGAGAATGCTATTGAATTAGGAGAATCTTATATTGAGTTAATTAACAAAGCAATGAAAAAGATATTCAAAATAGGGGCAGAAAGAATCCAAAATGGAGCAAGAGTATTTACTCATTGCCACTCTTCCACTACAGTAGGAATCTTTTTAGAAGCTGCAAAACAAGGGAAAGATTTCGAAGTAATTAATACAGAAACTCGACCATTATATCAAGGACGTAAAACCGCAAAAATTCTTTTAAGTAACAATATCAAAGTAACACACATTGTAGATTCAGCAATGAGGTGGGCAATGAATAAATTCAACCCTCATATGATTTTTCTAGGTGCAGATGCCATAACAGTTGAGGGAGTAGCTCTAAATAAAATCGGTTCCAGATTGTGTGCTTTAGCTTCTGAAGAGGAGCATATCCCATTGTATATTTGCACTCCTTTACTTAAGTATGATCAAGCTACTAGTATTGGACGTCTTAGTGAGATTGAAATGAGAGCACCCTTTGAAATATGGAATGAAAATGTTCCCCCAGGTATCAGAATTTTAAATCCCGCTTTTGAAACAATTGATCGTCGAAACATTGCAGCCTATATTACAGAAGCTGGAATTATACCTCCTCAAATTATTAGTTATACCTTTAATGGCTTGTATGGCGAGAAAATTAAGGATTTCCTTCATTTCTGGTAAAGTTTTAGATTTCCTTATCTAATGTCAGGGCCATCCCCTAAATAATACGCATCATCTTCAATGAAACCAATTTTCTCAAATTCTTCTCTCACACTTTTTAAAATTAGCTCTGTTTCAGAATCATCATCTTCATATGGCCAAAATGTGTAACCAAGGATTATCTCAACTAGATGTGTCTCCTCATCAAAATAGTCTAATTCAACCGTGAACGCACGGGCACTCCCTGCGAATTCCTGTTCTAAATTGCGTGCTACATCATGAAGTTCAGAATCAACATCAACAAATGTGATAGATTCCTCACCTTCCCTAAATACTCCATTAAATACATAATATCTCGTAATAGCAGCAGTTAATGAATCATAATAAACCATTGAATAGTACTCACATCTCCTTAGAACATAAATCTATTCTCATATAATTTCAAAAGAATAACACATCTTCTCTATTTCATTTTTTAGTAATTAATACTTAATAAGACTGTTGTTTGAGACTCATAAAAAAATCATCTAATGTCTTTCGATTTAAGATTGGACTTCTACGATAATAGTAATTTAGAGGAACTGTTAATTGTTTTTCAATATATTTTAAAGCGTCAATTAATGAAGTAAATTTAGCATGTGGTTGAATTAATGACTTTCTCATGTTTTCACGAACTTGCCATACTCCAAGAGGAATAGCATAACCTTTACCAACCTCACGGATTGTAACAACTGAAGAGACCCTCTTTAATTGCTCTAGCTTTTCAAGAATGGCTAACCTTGCAGCGTAATAGCCTCCAACAGTATTTGTAGCATAGTATTTTCTACCATTAGGCCCTTCATTATCAGTTAAAATTTCTGGAGAAGGATCACTGGGATTCCAAGAACTTCCTTGCTTCCAAGATTCATGATAGTTAAATTGCCAGAAATCTTTAGGGATAAAGAGTGTCCAGAAATCATTGTCCAAATAGGAATTATGGAATACTAAAAATTCTTCTAAAGGTTTAAATGTGCTAATTCTTTCTCGTATTGAATTCCCTATAATGTCATCTGTCGCGGTTATACTCCATCTTGTTGGGACAATTTTTCGCTTATTTTTTTCACCTAGAAGTCCAGCTGATAAAACTCGTGAAATCTGAGTCACAGAATATTTGGACTGGTAAAGATTATCTACTGCAATTAAAGCATTAAGATCAGTATCATTAACAACTTTTTCTAGTGTAGTATTAATTTTAGGATTAGATACCAGTTTTAATGAGTCAATTTTAAATCTGACTCCCAGTGGTTGGGTGTAATTATTAAAACTGAGGTCAATCTTCGGTTTTCTACTAAATTTTATTTCTAAATCAATAGGATTATCAGCTTGTATTTGCTCTTGAGTTACTTCCAAGATTTTACTTGATGAAGATATATCAGAAACATTAATAGGTTCTCCCATAAATCGAAAAAGCTTTGCTCGTATGCCTATAACATTTTCAAGAGTGAGATCTGTCTTCCATTTATCAGGTTCATCCATAATTTCAATATTATCCCAATTCATCGCGCCCATTGGGCCAATATAGACTTTTGGATACCCAAATCGGCCTACAAATATACTAGGAGGGCTAGGCCCATAATATTCATTTTTTAATGATGGAAGGATCCTACGTATAGGAGCTAATGCCTTATTTTTAACAATAATAGGACAATAAGAAATACCACATAGAAATTTCCCCCCCTTACATCTTAAACATAATTCTTTTTTCATTCCACAAATACCACATATTTTGGCTCATAATTGGGTCTGAATTGGAGTGTTAGATCGAACTACTTTGATATCCTGATAGTTACCCTTTTGTCCTATTTTCAATGAGCCATATGTACCATCATACCCATAAGGATGAAAAGTAAAGACACCATTCTTTACTTGAATGATTGCATTTATTAAAATCTCATCTATTTGTCCTTCTAAAGAATCCTTAAGTTTGGAGACTGGAAGTTGCCAAAGAGTACTTTCAGGGCCGATAATTTCAACTATCTTCTGATACATCGAAATAAGACGTTTTGCTGTTTTTGTCTTAATCTTATAAATGTCACTGAGAATATCTATCAATGGAACCATTCTAATAAATTTATTATGAACTTGAAATTCACCTAAACGCCTATCAGCATTTTGGGCTTTACTTATCTCACAACATCGTTGATATACACCAATGGTTAGTGTTTTGTTGCATATAGGACAAATATCATTTGTTGGAACATGTTGAGGAGAAAAATAACAGTATTCTTTCAAACCGTGTTTTCCTGGACTCTTTCTTCCAGGACGATGACCAGTCAAAAAGAATCTTCCCTCTTCGGGTGGAAATTCAGCTGTAAGTTCAATTTTTTTGTTTCGTAAAGCAGTTATCATATTAGGATAGGTTACTTTTGCCAAATTAATAATGGTAAATTCCCTGCCCATTCGATGTAGAGCTCCAGAGTGAGCATCAGAACAGGAAATTAATACACGATTATCCAGTTCAGGGATAAGTGATAAAAATTCAGGATCTGCAGAAAGACCGGTTTCAAAAATAGTCATTCGGGATGTAACATCACCAAAAAACTCTTTAAGTGTATTAACTCTGATATCTGATCCATAAATCCCCTGTGGAGTCATTATATGTGCAGGTATCGCTTCAATTAAATCATCTATATCTAAGATGGAATTCAATTTGGTGGATACTTCGCTTGAACCTCGGCATTTAATGAAAGGTCTAGCCATTTTCTCATGCTTTACATCCCATGAATCTAAATATTCACGAAAGCGATCAACCGAATTAAAACTAGGAAAAAGGAGAAGGAGATGAACAATTTTAGATCGTACTCCTATAGGAGCTGTAAAAATTACTTCACTCTGCAAGACGAATTTAGTATTAATCTCATCAGGAATAATAAATATACCATTTTCTTCTTCTAGAAGTATGTTTTTGAGTATTTTTGTCCAAGGTAAAAATTGGCAATCTCCTGTCCCTATTATATCGATTCCTTTCAATGGCATTGTTTGGTTTGTTATTTCTAAGTGTTTTAGTGCTTTTTTTCTATTTTCATTCATAAGTTCAGAGGAAAGTTTTAAGGCTTGAGTTCCTCCTGCAAAAACAGAGTGGGCATGAAGATCAACTGTAATTTTCATAATCATACCAATTTTATTTCATTTCTTATTTTGGTATTCTAGAGCTTGCTCGCTTACCAGTTTTAATAGTCCTACTCCTTTTGTTGAGTCACCAACCATGAATAATGAAATATCATTTGTACTATTCTTTGCCCATTCTAAAGCAATTGTATTAGAACCATGTTGAGACATAACAATTTGTACCAATGATGTTCGAAAAAGACGAGTACATAAATGATTGGTTTCTTTATATATTTGACAAATAAAAGCATGTTTTTTTATTATTTGTTCATTACTTGATCTTAAAGCTGTTACTTTGTTATTAGAACATTTTAACAAGGAAACGTCTGTAACTATAGGAGAATATCCCTTTAGAAATTCAAAACTAGCATTTATATAATCATTATCTGGAAAAAGATCTATCGCATTCTCAATAGTTGTTTTATATCTTGATATGTGAACCTTTGGTTTAAATGCATTCCGTACATTCATTTCCCATAAAATTTCTCTGAAAATTCGGAATAGACTTCCCAATCTCCCTTTTCCAGAACTAAATGCGATAACGAAATTATTTTCTATGGCGATAAGATAAAATTGTTGATTATTATATGTTTTCCCATGAATTTCTATTGGGAGAGCATCAAAGAAAGTTCCTGATATTTTCAATTCTCCTTCGTAATCTATTATCAAAGAATGGATTTGATTTACTAGTGAGATAATCTCAGGAGATAAAATAAGATTATGAACAGCTCTTATTGTACCATCAGATATGACAACAGTTTCCTTTTCCGTACACATTTCACTAACAATAGTTTGGATAGAACTATCAATCTCCGTCAGTAAAACTTTTTTGATGTTATTGAATATTTTTTCTAAAATATATTCGGGATAAAACTGCTCATTATGAACTTTAATATCCTGAATCGCTTCCTGAAGTATATTTGATACTGTTAATGAGTGTTGCAATAGTTTATCTTGATGAGATCGAGGAATAAATAACATAAAACTTTCTATTCGATTTTTGCCTCTAGCACGAGAGTCCTCTATCACAAACGAATGAATTAAAACTCTACCTTGTATACCTGTCACATTAATTGGGATTATTGCTGTATCAGGTTCACCAGTAGGCTCACCAACTCCTATTGCCATTGTAAATAATGTAGTTGTCACCCCTTGTAAAATAATTTTAGGGATATTTAGTTCATGTGCGAAATAGGATTTTAAAACAGGCCCGTGTTCCTCATCAAAAATAATATGAGCTAGAAAGAATTTGGTAGGAATACTCTTACTTGAATCTAATGGATTCATTTCTGAACTTTCACACTCTTTTAGCTTTCTTCAACTTATTTTTCTTATTTTTCAATGAATAATTAACTTTTTTATTTTTCTCTTCTATTAATCGCTTAATTTCATCCCATTGTTGTTCTGCATCAGATAATTTGGTTTGGTTTAATTTATCTTTCACACCTAGGATATCAAGAGCCCATTGTCTTTCTTTTACTCTTCTATTTTTCTTCTTTTGTTGCCTATAGACTCCAGAACTTATCCAAGTTTCTAAAGCTGGTTCTTGTATCCCACATAAAGTACAAACATAGATTTTTTCTTCTGAATTCCAGAATAATGTACTTTTCTTACAATTCGGACAAGGAATGCGCGAATCGCGGATTGGAGGACGTCCCATATATTGTCACTTGTTTCACTTCAAAATTTCATCTAATTCAGCTTGAGAAATAGATAAAGAAGAAGGTAGTTCTGGTAGATTGCGCTTAATCGGTCCTTGTTGTAAAATCTCGAGAATAGCATCAATTGCAGGACCAATTATAAGGTTGAGTAATTCTAAATCAACATTTGGATCTGCTAGGATTCCTAAAAAGGCTATTCGACCCATATCCCGAAGTAATAGCTTGAACTTATCACTTTCTGAGGTAAATGATACCCAAGGAGAACTTCCTATTTCCTTTCCTATCGTTTCTAAACTTGCGTGTATACCTGCAACTAATGAACATAATATTAAAGAACTTTCTTTCCCCATGGTTCCTTCCAAATTAACTTCTTCAATAAGAAGACCATCAGTATCAACACAGAATCCGGAATAAACCCCATCATAGGAGTTAACAATATCAGTTAGCACCTGATGAAGTGTTTTTGATTCTCTTGCTCTATTATCTGAAAGAGACATTAGTTTTCATCATCGAATTTACTTATGAGTCTGGTGATTTTGAGTTTTTAGCGGGTATTTATACATTCTTACGTTTCAGTTAACCTCTTATCATTTCTCCTAGGCAATGCTTTTTTTAAGTTGGAATGGAGGGTGAAGATCGGAACAGTAGACCGGCTGGTTTAGCGGCCCAGCTATACGTAATCGCTATATGACGGGTTTAAATCCAGAACTGAGAGACTGAAACCCTGAGCTGAGGTTCTCTGACCCTGTAGTAATGAAAGGTCCTCCTCCATGGTGACTTCACGCTGAGATTCTTCTGGAGAGAAGAATAAGAATGTAAGGTCAAATCGGATGAGACATGGGAATGAGCAGTCCTAAGATCATGAGGTTATGCTTGAGAGGGTCTGGGCCTTGAGCTCAGTCAGATAAACTCCCCAGGTGTGGATGTACCAAAGCTCTGGTCTGTTCCACTATTTTTAACTTTTTTTTAAGCTATTTTTTCCAGAAAAACGTTTATTTTTGCCTTTTTTCCCTATTTCATTATACTTTTTAGACCTAAATTTTTTTCCAAGAAGAATTCTACATTCAAAATAGATTTTATTACGCGATGCATCAATAGCTACATTTATAAACATCAACAACACCAACACAAACAGATACTAGATGAATTCAAAACGAAATAAGGGAAGTAAATAGGGTATGGGGGTCTTTAATATTCATAAAAGTGTTGCTCTTGGAGAAATGATAAATGTTAAAAATTGATCAACCTAAAAGTGAATTAGATGAGTCATACTCTACAAATATTGGAATATTTACACTTCCACGAAGCGCCCAAATTGTTTTCACAATTTTAAGTCAAGAGGGCCCCTTAACATCTGGGGATTTAGAAAGAAAGTGTTCTTATTCAGATCGGACTATTCGAAATGCACTAAAACGATTGATAAAATTCGGATTAGTAAAAAAAGTGGCAAACTTTAGTGATATGAGAACATCTCTATTCAAAGTGCATTCAAATAATGCAGCTTAATCTCATTCTCAATCCCCTTATTACCTAAGATCTCACTAATGAAAATATACTCTCCCCATAATGCGAGTACATTGTCTCCCAAACCCAATGAATTGGTAAACCAACTACATTATAATAATCACCTCGAATTTCTTCGATTAAAATCGCCCCTAAATCTTGTATAGCATAACCACCTGCTCTTAAATTCCATTTTTCGTTATTTAGATAAAAATTAATTTCATTTTGAGATAAATCTCGGAATTTTACTTCTGTTACAATTACCTTTTGATATTCTGTTCTTTCAGGTAGGATTAACAATGTGCACCCCGTAATTACGTCATGGACTTTATTAGAAAATCCCTCTAACATATTTTTGGCTTCTGTAAATGTAAGAGGTTTTCCTATGATTTTTCCAGAACCATTTAAAGTAATTGTATCACAGGCAATAATCACTGCTGAAATGTCATCTTGCTGTTTCAAGATCTCGTTACCAACAGCAAATGCCTTTTGAGAGGAAATTTTTGTAACTAATTCCTTTGGATTAATAGATGATATTGTTTCTTTAATATTACTTGGTTTTATTTCAAAAGAAAATCCTATCTGCTTAAGGATGTTAGCACGAGCGGGTGAATTTGAAGCCAAAATAATTTTAGGTAATTTGAGCATTATATATCCAACTTTTTACATAATTAAAAAAGGTCTTAAAGCCTCCTTTAAGTAATTTCTCTTTGTCGAAATACAGAAAGTTAATTTCGAATTACACAGTTTTTCTGCACAATCCACAACAATATAATCTCAACAGCAGGGATTTGCTTTTATCATGAAAAAAAAGGCCAATTCTTTAAAAACAGTCCAATATGCCAATAGAATTCACGATATACGACCTTCAGGATTAAGAAAATTGTTTGATTTAGAGTACGAATTATCAAAATCATCTGATCTCAAAATTTTATCTTTTGGGTTAGGTAATTTAAACATTCCAGTTATGCCAGAAATTATTGAACAACTCAAGAAGGAATTGAATGACCCAAAAAGTCATAGCTATACCTCAAATGCTGGTCTTCTTGAATTAAGAATGGCAATTGTTGAAAAATATCGTTCTCAATATCAAATCGATTATAATCCTGAACAAGTTTTAGTCACCTCAGGATGTCTAGAAGCTCTTTTTGACACGTTTCTTGCCCTTGTAAATCCCAATGATGAGATTTTGATTCCAGATCCTGCTTTTGGATATTATCGTAATCAAGTTCAAGCCTGTGGTGGAAAAGTTATTTCTCTCCCTCTAAATGAGCATTTTGAGCTTGATTGTGAAACATTAAATGAAGCTATTACGAGTAAAACAAAGATTTTACTACTTAATTTTCCATGCAATCCTACAGGAAGTGTAATGTCGAGACAGAAGATGAAGAATGTTATAGAAACTGCAAATGATGCAGGAGTTTTAATAATCGCTGATGATGCCTATGAAGGACTTACTTATGAAAATCATAGACATGTGTGTGCAGCAGAATTTGATCAAGAAAATGTTTTAATTCTTTCTTCATTTTCCAAAACTTATTGCATGACTGGTTTTCGTATTGGTTATGCTATTGGTTCTTTAAATTATATCAAACCTATTAGTCTAATCCATCAGTTAAATACAGCTTGTGCAAGCACACCAAGTCAAATTGCTGCAAAAATTGCTCTTCAATCCCCTCCTTCAATTAGAAATGCCATGCTTAAGGAACTCGCAAATAGAAGAATTGAAGTAATAAAAGCTTTCACCTCAATTGATGGTATTACTCTAAACTATAATCCTCTCGGGGCATTTTACATATATCCAGAAATTTCAGGAACTGGAATGACTGGGAATCAATTTTCTGAATATATTTTAAATCAAGCCAAAATTATTGTTGTACCTGGCAATGAATTCGGAGATATCACAACGAATAATATTAGAGTCTCTTTTGGGTACCTATCAGTTCCTGAGATTATAGAAGCAGGGTTTCGTCTTAAAAACTGTTTAGAAAACGTTTGAGGTTATTCTATGACTGATTTCTGTAAACGGTTACCACCCCCACCATTCAAAATTAAAGTAATTGAACCTATTAAAATGATAACAAGACAAGAACGAAAAATGATCCTAGAGAACGCTTCTTACAATATTTTTAATATTCCAGCTGAAAAGGTCTTTATTGATTTGTTAACAGATTCTGGGACCTCTGCAATGTCCGATTATCAATGGGCTGGCATTATGTTAGGAGATGAAGCATATGCTCAATGTAAAAATTTTTTCAACCTAGAAAAGATTGTCCAAGAGATTACAGGTTATAAATATGTTATACCCACACATCAAGGAAGAGCTGCAGAAAATCTAATTTGTTATGCCTTGGATTTAAATGAAACAAAAATGGTGATCTCAAACCAATTTTTTGATACAACACTTGCTAATATTGAAACATCAGGTGCTAAAACTCGCGAATTAGTAATTTCAGAAGCTTTTAACACATCTATTAATTTAGATTTTAAAGGAAATATGAATATTCAGCTTTTGGAGAATGTAATTCGAAAAAACAATAATGTTGCTATGATTTTATTGACTATAACAAACAATACTGGGGGAGGACAACCTGTTTCGATGCACAATATATCTGAAGTCTCAAAAATCGCTAAAAAACATAAAATTCCTTTTTTCTTTGATGCTGCCCGTTTTGCTGAAAATTCATATTTTATTAAATTACGTGAAAAGAACTACGAAAATTTTAAACCACGAGAAATTGCCAAAAAAATGTTTTCCTACGCAGACGGCTGTTTAATGAGTGCGAAAAAAGATGGTTTGGTTAATATTGGAGGATTTATCGGATTAAATAATGAGGAATTAGCTCGTAAAATCAAGGAACGTATGGTAGTTGTAGAAGGCTTTCCAACCTATGGAGGACTAGCGGGGCGAGATTTAGAAGCTCTAGCGAGAGGATTATTAGAAGTTCTAGAGGAAGATTATCTAAGCTACCGCTATCAGCAACTTCAATACTTAGGAAAAGGATTGGAACATAAAAATGTCCCCATATTAATACCAATTGGAGGTCATTCAGTTAATATCGATGTCCGTAAGTTTCTCCCTCATATCCCACAATCTGAATTTCCTGGATGGTCTCTAACCCTTGTACTTTATGAATTGTATGGTATTAGAGCTGTTGAAATAGGTTCAGTAATGTTTGCTCACAAACAAGAGGATGGAACATGGAGATTTCCTCCCCTAGATTTAGTTCGTCTAGCACTTCCACGTCGGGTCTATTCTCAGGAACACCTTAATTATATTATTGAGTCAATTGGAGAACTTTATGAAAATAGGGATAAGATAAAAGGAATTAAAATGATTTATGACCCTGGAATCCTCAGACATTTCACAGCAAAGTTTCAACCGACTATATAAGAAGAAAGGGAAAAAAGATTAATTTTCCCAAAGTATGTATTTTTCCACTTCCCCAAAAGATTAAGACAAGTATTTTTGGGTAGCTATGCAATCAATCTTCGGGAAATAAAATCAGATAATCTTTTATCTCGGGGTATTCTGGTGACAAAAGCGTCCATACCACATTCATTACACTTCATACGAAGAGTTCCATGATTAACAATTGTGGAGATTGTATGAGTATGACAGAATGGACACGAAAGTTCCATATCAGCCCGATGATGAAGATCAACATTCTCTTCAATTTCAATGGTCACTTTATTTAACCTCCTATATTTTTTTATATCTCGAAAACTTCCCAAAAAGGGCTTGTTTTCTGATACAGATTTTCTGTATCACACCGATTCTAAATCGGGGAATAATATGACAAGATACTAAAAATTAGTATCTCCTCATGCTGGATTTGTATCTTTCATCTATCTCTATAAAAATGTTGCGTTATGTAATGTAACAAATTAATTTATTACAATAAAATAAATCCCTTGAATTTCCTTATTAAAAATTTAAAAGTTTTAAAAAAGATAATATGATCTAATTCTGAATGAAAAGCCAAATAGATAAATTTACGGAATTCAAATATAGAATAATGTTATTATAAGGAATTAAAGCTAAGTTAATCCTTATTTAAATTGTTAAAATATAATAAAGCATATAAAATTATTTTTATCGACGATTTTATAAGAAAGAGATTATAAATTGGTTATTTCTGGTTAATTCCTCCCCAAGTTTTACCTAATTTATAATACTCATTATAAACAGTAATTTAAGGGAGTTTAATTCCATATTTATAGAATTTGTAACTGATCAATATATTAATTTTAATTTAAACCATAAAAATTCAATTTAAAAGAAAACTGTCTCCTTTTTTAACATACACTTTTGTAAGAATCAATTTAATTTGTTTTTAGTTAAAGCATACTTTAGTAAATTATTACACATTTTATAATCTAGATGTAATCATAAATTCTTTTCTATCCATCTTGAATACCAAAAGGCATCGTAACACTTTTTTCTGTAAAATATATTGATTAAGGTAAATTAAAATTTACTTATTCAGAAAATTTTAAGCTATTTTAAATATAATAATATAATATTGAATGAAATTTTAATTACTCCTTGAATTTGTTAAATTTTGCTAGCTATCCGTATTAATTCTCTTAATTAATCCCTTAAACTCTAGATTTAATTACAAGTTTAATTGAATTTTATACTAAGAATTAATTTGTAAAAAGAAATGCATTTGAAAAGTTAAAAAAAATTAATAATTTAAGAAAATATAAAGGGAAAATCAAGAAAATATTTATATAAGATTCGGAAGTATTTCTATTTTGGTATTCCTTCGAAAATTATTTTTTAAATACGGATTAATTGGACCAGATTTAGATTTAGAAGAAAATGTCCTTATATCAATCGATCAAGAAGGAAAAATTAAAGAAATTAATACTAAGGTTCATTTAGCTATCACAGATAATATCCCTTATTACAATTCTCATTTATTAGTTCCAAAATTTATTAATACTCATACTCATGTAGGAGATGCTATTTTAAAGGATTTAGCATATAATAAAACTCTTGATGAAGCAGTAGGGGAGAATGGATTAAAATTTGACATATTAAACATTCCTAAATTAGATCGTGTAAGAGCTATGAGATTCGCATTACTCGAGATGATCGATTGTGGAATTTCTACTTGTTTTGATTTCAGAGAAAATGGATTACAAGGAATACTTGAATTATTAGAAGCTTCAAGGGATCTACCTATTAATGTTCACATTTTAGGTCGTCCTCAAAATTCTAACAAGCTTGAAGAATTAGTTCCTTATATCAAGGGATTAGGATTATCCACTCCTATTTATTATAACAAAGAAGAAATTCAATCATTTAAATTATTTGTTGACAATAAGAATCTATGGCTTGGAACTCATATAGCAGAGAACAACGATGTAGTACTGAATGCAATTAATAAATTCGGAATCTCGGATCTTCAGCTAGCGTTAAAATATCTTAAACCGAATTTTCTTGTTCATCTTACTTCTTTAAATCATGAGGAATTGCATTCCATCCCTCCTGATATTTTTCTTATATTCTGTCCCCGTTCGAATGCCTATTTCAGCCTTGGTTTTCCCCCTGTTGGCTATTTTCTCTCGAATTCAGAATATAAAATAGGATTAGGAACTGATAATGTAATGGTAACACCTCCAAATATATTAGAAGAGTTACGGTGGACACTTTATAGGTTAAAGGAAGATAATATTCATCCTTCTCCATCTCAGGCATTAAAAATGATAACTACTAATCCCTCTAGTTTTTTCTCATTGAATACAGGAATAATTCAGGTAGGAGCTTGGGCAGATTTATTAGCGGTAAATCTTCAAAATCCAAGAACAGAATATGCTAGGGATCCTAGTTATTCTCTCCTTTTTCACAGTAATATACCTCAAGATATTGACTTAGATCTATTCCATGGAGAAGTTATTGTACATGAAAAACTCAAAATGTAGAATTAATCGACCATATGTTATTCTCTCGGCAGCAATGAGTTTGAACGGTTATATTAGCTCGCTAGATGGAGATTCAGAGCTATCAAATAACCAAGATTGGCAACGAGTTCATAATTTACGTATGAATTCAGATGCAATCATGGTAGGGAGTGAAACAATAAAAAAAGATGATTCAAAGCTTACCGTTAAAGAGGAATATGTAAAAAAATCAGTTTTACGTCATCCAATCAGAATTGTGGTTAGTTCAAGAGGAGATATTCCTCTTAATTCACGCATAATTACTTTTCGACCTGAAATAAAGACAATTATTGGCACAACATCATTATGTTTAAAACAGAAACAACAAGAATTAGAAAATTTAGGATGTACGGTCATTTTTTGTGGAGATGGCCCTTTGGTTGATCTTGAAATGTTGTTAAAAGTATTAAAAAAGGATTTTAAGATTAATGTGTTGATGCTTGAGGGAGGTGGAACCTTGAACGTCCAAATGCTCAAATTACAGTTTATAGATGAGATTCAGCTTGCAATAGCACCAGTAATTTGTGGATCAGGAACGAATCTATTCAATGATAAGGATCTATTTCGTAATTTTAAAGATTCTCCTCTTTTCTGTTTTAAGGAAGTTAACAGCTTAGGAGATATGATTTTTACTCGTATCGTTCTTCAATATTCTCCAAGAATCTATTCCAATGTTTAGATAAAGAAACCACTAAGTAATATAGGTACCATAAAGGAAATTATAGTATAAATGATTATGATTACCATTGAATTTGATCCCAGAGAATCTAATTGCCTTATACTAAGGTAAATTAAGAGGATTCCATATAAAAAGATAATCAAATTCAAAATAGAAAGAAATAATTGAAATATTTCGGAAGAGGGAGTAGCTAATAAATTTTGTAATTCAGATTGACTCGCGATAGTAGCAGTTTTCGGAGATATAAAAATTAAGTTGTGTAATATATTGATTAGTTCTTCAAAGATTCCAGGAAGAGAAGCCCATCCAATAACTGTTAAATTGACACGATAACTCCTCAATTCGGGTGAAACTTGTGTTGCAAAAAGCGAGTGTAATATCCAAAGTATTAAAGCGTTTATTACCCAATTTACGATTAATCCTAATGGAACAAATAAAGCAGATATATATATTGAAATTTGAATGATCGAAGTCAATTCAGCGTCACTAATTTGGCCTCTAGGTAATCCTAAACTGTTAATATAATCCTCAGTAAAAGTTAAGGAAAGTTTGGAGAAAAAAATTAGTAGTCCAATTCCCGATAATATTCCCACAATTAAAATCATTATCAATGGTTGTTTTACATTAGGTCGTTGGATGATACGTGCCATTTCTTCTTTAGGCGAAAAAAGTACTCCACGAAAGTGAGTAAAAAAAGGTAACGGTGGTTCAAACCTCTGGGATTGAATCCGATATCCTGGTTGGTATTGCAAAGGAGGACTTGGTTTTTGCATAATAAAAGGTTTGGTTAGATTACTAGTAACAGCTTGTCCGCAATTCCCACAAAAAGTGGCATTTTCTATTAATTTTGATCCACAATTCCCACAAAATTGTGGTTTTTCTGGATCAGTTATTCCTGAATTCATTAAGATCAACTTAAGAGTAATTTAATTTTAGTTTTCTGCAATATAAAGAATTATGATTAGCTATAAAAGAATTATTTCCTAAATTAGAATCAGAAAAAAAACTCAAATGGATGGCAATCAAAAGAATAATTCATTGATCTGATTTTAATAATTGATTAAGCTAATCTTTCTTTTAAAACAACTATTGTAAACCCAGCTGTTTCATCAGGAGTGATAATAATCTCTGATCGTGGCATTTCTACATAAACACTTTGTAATTTTCCATGATCCAAGGCATCTGAAACACTTCGAACCTTTTTTATTAGTGCAGCGACATGTGCACTAACCCTTTCAGCATCTGACTGTGGTAGATTACTTTGGAGTGGTAAACCATCTTCATCGCAGACTAAAATTCCTTTTACTCCCCTTCTTGCTGCTAGTCTTTTAATTGTATTTTGTAGAACTGAGGGAATAACATACTCATCTTCAACCAAGTAAAATCACCAACTACCTATCTGAAGAGAGAGTCATAGTACTGCTCTCTCGCTTAACTAATGCAACAATAATAATTTCGGAATCATAATCAGGTATAATCTCAACATCTCCAACTTCTAATTCAAGTCTTATTGATCTAGCGATTTCACGTGAGATTTCTTGTGATATTGCTCTAACTTTTCCTACTAATGAAGCTACATGAGCTGCTACACGCTCAGTATCTTCAGAAGGAAGACTTGATTGAAGAGGTAAACCGTCAGTATCTGTTAGCACTGCTCCATAAACACCTTTATGCTTTCCTACCGATTCTATAACCTTTTCTAACGCTTGATGGGATAGATATCCTGCTCCTTGGGACATTGTATTTTCGACTCTTTTTCCTGAATTTTTGTTTGTTTTAATACTTTAAAATATCGTTTAAACTATATTCAATTATTAATGGGGCTCTAAACGCAACCTACTTAAGTTATCTTGGGTTTTCGTCTATAAATGACTTTCTAATACGATTTTTTAAAAGATTCCTATCTTTTAATATATATAAGTCTTTTCAATCTTATTTAATAAATGAAACTTTGAAATAATAGCTTATTTTAATAAATAAATGAGTTTTTATAAGAATTCTTTAAGCGAATAACAAGTATAAAGACCTAGTTACTAATCAATAGCCTTTATAGGAGATATTAAAGGTTGATATCTTTTAGTGGAAACAATAGAACTTGAATTCATGACAAAATATCAATATTGCTAAGACTGTATTAATAAATGCTTTTCTTCAACAAAGTTTTATTAGATTATCGAAAATCTTCTCTAGTTCCACATTGAGAAACCTTATATTCATTATCCTATTAGGTCTGGTTAGTAGTGTAAAAAGGAGCCATTGGAAGTGGGCTCAGAAAAAGAAAGAAACCAACTTTCATCAACTGATAAAATTGATTTGATTTTAGAAACAGTCATTTCTCTTAAAAAAGATGTAGATATGCTTGATAGTCGGATCTCAAGAATTGAAAACAATTTTAATCTTCCTAAACTGGATAGTAATGAAGAAGAATCCAAAAGATCTGCTAATGTAATATTTCGTAGCTTTGAGGAGTTGGACGATCATCTTAAGAGAACATATCAAGTTATTGCTGATGAAAATAAACCTATGACCGCCTCAGAAGTAGCAGAAAGAATGGGGCGTAGTCGAAGTACAACTAGCTATCATCTGAACCAATTAGAAAAGCTTAACTTTTTGGAGAAAGTACCAGCACCTGAAGGAAAAGCACGTCACGTTTTTTTCCAAGCAAAATTTGAAGATATATAATGTAAAAGAAAAAATTGGGAAGGGCTTTATTTTTTAGTATACTCCAAAATTTGCTTTCCAAGTTCGTTGAATGCTTCTTCAACGCCAGTTCCAGACTTTGCACTTGTTTCTAGGAATTTTATTCCTAGTTTAGTTGCAAGAGATTTACCTTCTTCAGTAGAGACAGCTTCTGCTCCTTCCTCACGAAGGTCAATTTTATTAGCAAGCAAAACCACTGGTACCTTTTGATCACGTCCCGAATGGGACCACATGTCATTTAACCATTTTTCAACATTTTGAAAGGTAAGTCTGCGAGTGACATCATAAACTAACACTCCACCAAATATTTTAGTGTAGTAAGCTTTAACAACATCTTTGAAGACGGGTTGACCAGCTAAATCCCATATTTGCCAACGAATGTGGGTATTTTTAATTTCAGTATCATAAAGCGCAAAGTCAGCACCCATAGTACTCATATAATCTGTACTGAATCCTTCACCTAAGTACCTTTTACGGAGGGAAGTTTTACCAACTGCACCATCTCCAATTAAAACAATTTTCCATAATCGTCGATCTTCACTCATTTTCTTCACCAATTTAAATTTATTTAGGTAATTTTAGAGAAATTAATGTGTCTTTTACCCAATTTGTAAAAGTAACAGTTTTATTTAGGATTTTATCCACTTGAATCTTATAATCATTTGCTGCAGCTTCAGTTGGAATAATTAAGAAAGCATCTTTGTTTTCAATCGGTTGCAATCGAACCATTGGTTTTTCTAATTTTGAAGCGTCATCTGCGGCTGCTAATTCTAATTCTAAAAGAAATAGGAATTCCTGTGCTTTAATGTCATTAAAACCATATTTAACCATATTGTCATTCGGTTTTAGGTCAAGGAGAATTCGACTCCATTCAGATATCCAATATTCATCTGTGAACCAATGTTCTAAATACTCTCCTGTACGAGCTCTAATTTCACTTAGTACGACCATATATCGAATCATACCCTCACGAACCCGTTTCATGAGCTTTAACCCAGGAACATCATATAATTCATTGAATTTTGCTCTTTCTTCGCTCAAAATGACCATTATTTTTACAATTTCCTCAAGTTCTTTATCAGTGGCTATGGGAACATATTTTGAGACTTTTTCAAGCCATTTAATAGTGGAATTCACCTCTTCTGAAGATGCCTCTTTACCCCTGATAAGGGCTAGTGTCCGTTGAACTAACCCTTTATTCCTTATTAATTCCATTCTATCTTTCTTAGGATCCATTCTACGACGTTGTAACATTTCTTCAACTTTTATTGTTGCATACATATCATGTTGGCGTTCCAAATTAATTCACTCCAGTAAATACAAGTTATAAAACATAATCCGAGAATTTTCTGATAATTTTATCTAAATCAGTATATTTAAATTACTTATTCATTTTAAAACAAATAAACATATATATTATTTGATATCGACGTAATGTGTTCTACAAATTTCGGTTCTTATGTTTTTTGTGCAAAAAAAGAGAATTCTTCTAATCATGAATATAAAATTGAAATTCTGAACTAACCACAATTCTCATATCACTCGGGAGAAATTAATCTTACATATCCTAATTTTCTTAATTCTTCTAAGCATTGGAGTTCAATTATCTCATCTCTCTTGGTTATTTTAGCAGCAGTTTCAGGAGAAAGTACATTAGATGTAAAAAGAGCTCTTGCTGTCGGTTTTAATTTTTCAGGGAGAGATAGAATTGCCAAAGCGTCATATGCCTGTATTTGAACGTACTCAGGTGGTCTAGTGCAGGAACAAAGTAGATTTCCAGTTTTTGCTTCTATTTGATTTTTAAATTTATGTGGATTTAGACCTAATTCAAGAAGAAAATTGTGGCGTGCATTATGTGTAGAAGTAAATTCTAGCATTAATAAGAACCTTATATCTTCATTCTCCAAAGAATTTTTTGCAAATTCTTTGAAAAGCTCTTCAGGATCGCCATGAAGGAGATCTTTTTGAGTTCCATAGCTTAATATTTTAGTCCGAAGGTTTTCAGAAACAGTATGGATATCAAAAATATAAAACTCAAATATCTGTTCAACAAGTTCGCGTGCTTTTGAAAATCCTCCTATTCTCCCTGTTTTTGAAAAATCAATTATAGAATCCTTAAATTCTTTTTCAAACTTCTGAATACAATCAGAAAGGAGTGTCACCAACTGGTCATTTTCAATCGGAGTATAAAGGATTCCTAATACCATTTTACCTTTCCTTAAATAGATTTTTACATTTCCATTATCAATGAAATGGAGATCTCCTCGTCTTCCTGCTGTTTCAGATACCATTTGGGCGATACTCATCATAGCAGCTGTGATTAAGGCTGGATTCTTCATTTCATCTTCAGCCTTTCCAAAAAAGTAATAATACATTGTAGCTCCTGAAACAGTATCAGTGAAGAATAATGCAATTGGGCTTTCCTCACCGTCTCGTTTTATGTCTGGTTGTACTCTACTTGAGGCTGTAAATTCTTGAAATAAATCATTTATTTCTTTAAATATCTCATTCACTGTTGAATCAGGATTTTCAATCTGAAAAATACCTTCATTACTAAAATTATTCAATTCTTCTAACCAAGGTATTAAATACCAAATTGGTTGCCTAATTTTTTTCTCTAAGTCTTCTCTAAACCGATCAAGTTTTGTTAGTAGTAGAGGGGGTTTTATTTTATTAAATAAAAGTAGAGTTGGTTTAGTGAGAAAATTAAAGAAATTTTGGATTGCAGAACGGGTTAAGCTAACCTCAGGATACTTTTCAGTAGTCATAATCCAGATCATGTCGCTTTCGAGGATGGCATTCATACTGATTGAATTTTCCTCAATACTTACAGGTAATAGAAAGATTAAAAGATCTATTGTATTTCGGAAAAAAAGAGCATTTTTTCGATACTCTAATCTTTTCTTTTGATCTGGTAAAGTAATAAGGCATCCAGAAGATGGAAGAATCCTCAAAAATGATCCCTGATCTTGATCTTCAAATATCGATAGGGCTTCATTAACTAAAATATCATCAGAAATCTCACTTAAAAAATCTGTGCTTGTAAAGGAAGATTTGCCATATTTATTTAATGAATATCTGAGCGTTTCGGGATCTAGGAAATCTACTATAAGAACCCTCATTCCTGGATTTATTTTGACATATGATAGGAAAACATTCAATGCAATAGTTTTTTTTCCGCAGCTAGAAGTACGAGAATAGATACTGATGACCTTTGGTAATGACAAAGCTTTTCACCCAATTATTTTTTATTGTACAATTTAATGAGGATTAGATGTACACTCAATTTATAGTTTTATACTAAATCATTGTAATATTTATAAAAATCTTCTCCTGTTTTACGTCCCAATTTTCCTATTTATACCATTTTCCCTAATAAGAGAGATTTGTGAAATTTAAGTCTAAATTCATTTGTTACATATTCGAAAATATTTAATGCTGTATCTAAGCTATTTAAATCTCCTAATGGTAGACAAGTAATCATCCTTAAGGCGAATCAGTCGATTTTTGATCTATTTGAGTTTTTTTGGAAATTAAAGGATTGTTAAAATAGAAATTGATAATTTTTACCTAGTATTTCATGTTCTTCTGAATATCATCATTCCCCTCTGAAAAATGATATTAACAAAGAAATTTGATATGGAATATATAAAATCTATTAATCTGGCAAAAAACTTCCTGATTAAGTAAATAAAACTGTATTGATAGTAAAAATTAAAAAAATTCTATAAAGTCTGTTCTAAACATTATAAACGGAGTATAGAGAATTTATATCCATTATATTTAGTGCATTAAAATCCTTATTCTTCATTTGTTTAATATGCAGGATGATGTGTGGTAATATGTCCCAAGAGCTGCAAAATCAAACTCCAAATATTAAAATTTCATTAGATGAAGTTGGTGTGACTGATTTTAAAACCCAAATCTCAATTACCCGGGGTTCAAGAATTTATCGGTATACCGTTACAGTAAGCGTGGTTATTAACCTACCTTCAAATCAAAAAGGTGCTCATTTATCACGCTTTGTTGAGACAATATCTGAAGTCTTAAGTAGTGAGATAGAAACGCACTATTCTCTTGAAGAAATGTCTATTCATGTTTTAAAAACACTTAATGATCGACATGAGTTTATTAAAGCCTCGATAAGTCTAGATTTTCTGTTTTTCACATCAAGAGTAACTCCAGTTACTAAAAAGCCGTCAAAAGAATATTATAAAGGAAAATTAATAACTTGGTGGGATAATAAAGAGATTGAACATGAATTATCTCTCGGAACCTTTGGTAATACCGTTTGTCCTCATGCTCTCTCCCGAAATTCATCTCAAAGGACTCACATACAACGAGCGTATGCTGAAATTACTTTGAGAGGAAAAACTAAAGATATTCCTGATATGGAGGATTTAAGTAAGATCATTGATCAAAGTTTTTCTTCACCAACCTTTTCATTATTAAAATCTGAAGATGAACAATGGGTAGTAGAAAGAATGCACAAAAATCCATTATTTGTTGAGGATGTGACTCGTAATCTATTAGAACTAGCCTCAAAACATTATTTAGAGAAAAATCTGAAGATAAAAGCACAAACCATTTCTCAAGAATCTATCCACAAACATAATGTAGTATCACGTGGATCGATTCCTTAAAGTTTTTAGGTATTAATATTTCTTTAATTTTCATCTTTACCTCTTTCTCGGCCAACAAGATCACGAAATTTCTTAGCTGCTGCAAAAATTCCTATTCCACCAACAGAGAAGGCCTTTTTTCCCACAGTAAGTGCTAAATCCTTTTTCCCAACCTCTCCTCTTTTAATTTTATCTATATAATCTATAAGGTCTTCGTATGGAGGTAAAAAGTCAAATCTAATAATATCTGTTTCCCAATAACCCTTTCCTCTTTGCATCGTGTAAAAAAGCATTACAATGAGAAGGATTAATACCATAAAAGCCATTGTAATATCATGATACACTTCTGAAAGAGGTAGAGCTCCAAAAAGTAGTTCATACGCAGAAGCTAATCCACTTAAAACTTGAAGTTGGATGAGATGAAAGCCTAAATAAAGCCCTAAATATATTAAAACAATCCCCTCTCCTCCGACAAAACCAATAAATCTTCCTATACGAAAAGGATCCTCTTTTATTTTCCTTTTAGTGCCGGTTGTTTGGACGATTCCTTTTAATTTAACCCGACGAGAAATATTTTGTGCAGTATAAAGAAGAGAAAAAAGAACAAAAATATAATCAAAACTAGAAACTACACTTTCTGTTCCACTCACTGAAGAAAGGAATATCAGTAATTGATTTGGGAGACTAATTATAAAGAATAAACCTAAGATAGTATTAAAAACATCATCAGAATAGATATATCCATTGACCACAATAATTATGAGTATTGCAACTCCGGCTCCTATAAACCCTAAAACTAAATAACTGAATCTTAATTCAGTAAATCCAATGTAAATCATTATCAAATTCCAAAACAAAGATAATATTGCAATTAATGACATCAATCCCGAAAAAATTGATTTTCTTTCAGAGATAGGTTTTCCTAGAAATAAGATACTACCTGTAAGTTTATTTGACATCATCCCCTTCGTAAAGGCAAAGGTAGCTAATGGTGCTAAAAACGCCCAACTAAGGAAAGCGAACAAAGGAAATGCTTGGGTTAATAATTCAGATACGAATTGAAAAGTATTATTATCTTGTGAAAGATAATATAAGATTTGAACAATTAAAACGGTTATCAAAAGAATTAAAAATCTTAGTATTAGATTTAGCTTTTTAGAAAGCAATCCTGATATAATGAAGCCAATTGCAATACTAATTTGCAATAAAAACACAAAATCAACTGTAAGTAAACTGATAAATGGTATATCTTGTCCTTCGAAAACAACCACTCCAGTTGTAATGATTGAAGTTATAAACAAAATTAAAGAAAAGAGAATAAATCTTCTAGAAATAAGAATCCTTACCCCTGAAAATAAAGTTGATTTTAAATAGTCCCAAAATGCTTTTTCAATATAACTCAACTCAAAAACCTCTTAAGAATTTGATCAATACAGCATTATGGTACAACCTAATAATTTAGTTTAAAATCTCTTCGATCTCATCAGAAGCTATCGATTTTAGTTAAATTAACACAGTATAAAATGAATTAACAAAGGTGATTTTGATGGAATTACAGAGTCTAGCAAAGCAAGTTGACGATTATATTATTTCACATGGTGGATATTGGGATCTTCCTTGGCTTCTTGCAGCCATTACTGAAGAACTAGGTGAACTTGCAAGAGCTCTACAGGAGTATTTGAATGTCCGTAAGATTGATAAAAAGCGGCAGCTAGAATTCCCTTTACAACTTGTTAAAAATGAATGTGGGGATCTCTTGTTTTCATTATTTTGTTTGACCAATTTCCTCGAAATTGATTTGGGAAAAGCACTATTAGAAACATTAGACAAGTACTCCTCACGTTAAAAGACACTTTATATCCAATTATCCTAAATAAAGATTAAATCAAGGAGTTTGAAGATTTAGCATATTTTTACGATGCCTCGAGGCCTACTTATATAATAGTCTAAGCTTCCATTTAATTCCAGATAAATAAAAATCTAGATGGTTAAAATGGTAAGTGCAGTTAAATTAATTGCTGGAATTTTTATTTTTTTGATAGGATTTCCAATATTCATCGGAGGTTCGGCAATCCTGCTAGTTGTTCCGGTATTTACCGATAATCAAGGGTATTTTATGACTAGAAACATGCGGATTAGCGAAACTGGAGTTCAGGCAATAAGACTAGATATTCCTTTAGATACGGTGAATATTGGAGTACGAATTGACCCCTCAAAATTCGTTACACTGAAGATGAATGCTTTCGATTCACTAGGAGATTCTGTTTTTGTGGGACTTTGTACTATGTCTAATGCAGAACAATTCCTTTCTACCAGTATCTCTTATTTGTATATCACAAATTTTGAATATTTTGACAATTGGGATCTTGGTGGTGAACCGTCCTATACTATTGAATATAGCAAAAGACCAAATGGTACAAATTGGCAGTTACCAAATGTGAGTTTTATATCGTGGCTTACAGGTGGAACTCTAGGAACTGAATTTATATGGAAACCTACTTATGAGGATGTAACCAGCGGATCTATATCCCTAATTGCCATGAACGCGGATTTTGGTGCCTCTAACTCCATTGATATTACTTTCAGTGTAGGTGCTAGAGTCCCAATTATCAATGCAATTGGATGGATACTTGTTGTATTTGGTGGTTTATTCGGTTTACTCGGTATTATATTAATTTGGAGTGGTATTAGAACAAAAAGAAGACATGAAAGGATACGATATTATCAAGGTGCCCCTACAAATATCGTTGAAGCTAAACCACGAGCTCAAACGGAATTTATGTTGCAATGTACAAACTGTGGTTCATTAAATGAACGAGATAGTGCTTTTTGTTCTCAATGTGGAGAGATATTACTCTCAGAGGATCAAAAAACAGTTAAAGAAGCGGTAAAGGACAAAGAAGCCATTACAGTCTACAAAGAACCTGTTGGTAATCGTCTCATCATTGCTGATTTTGGATCACGTTTTTGGGCTTTTTTAATTGACTGGGTAATTATCAGTTTAATAACTTCCACCTTAAGTTCGATACTATTCTTTG
>NZ_CDLCQJ010000022.1:0-12934 GCF_975850365.1 Candidatus Hodarchaeum mangrovi
GAGAAAGCACACTCACGAGTTGATTTTATCATGCGAATGAAACCAAAGGAAATGGTATCGTATATTGATTTTAATATTGAGGATGTAGCTTGTACTGCTATTCTTTTTGCCTATCCTGCTCCTACGTTACCACAACAATGGTTATCAACAATTAGTTTAGACCAAGTGCCTTCTGGACCTGGACAGGGGATTTTACTTATAATGTTACTAATGAGAGAACAATGGAACACTGTATCTCAAAGTTTTCAAGAGGAAATTACTGAAGGAGTTCTAGATGTTAAAAATCGGATTCTTGCAGGAGAAACTAAAGAATCAATACTTGAACAAGCTAGAAACTTTCGTAGATTTATTTCGGAGACCATTGAAGTCCTTGACGAGATAGAAGTTGAATCAGAGGATTTTGCTGATTCGATTATGGATGGTTTTGAGAATACGTTATTAGAGCAGGATTCGGAGAAGAAAGAAGATAGAAGATGATTTATTTCTTCTTTTCTATTTATTAATTCATTAGTGGATCACTTAACAAGTATAAAAATGCGTTTGATCAAGCAAGAAGAGAGGTACTAGTCATGACTAAATATATGCGATTAAGAACGGAACCATGTACTATTTGTAATAAAAAATATGCTCTTGGAATCCCAAGTGGGCAACTAGAACCAGATATTACTGGATTAGATGTCTTTCTTGATCTTCATGGTTTGGATGAAGAACTTCCACATGCTAGAATTCTCTATATTGATGGTAAGGGCTTCATTAGAACTATTTCAACAATTAAGAAGTTTACAAAAATTCTACGTGAAGAATAATTAAATAAAGCTTGGTTATCCTTTGTTCTACATTATGTCTAAATGGATACGTTGCGCTGTTCCTCGTGTTCCTTTGCGTGAACAGGTGACACTAAAAAGTGGAATATTGAAATCCACGGCTAATAAAGTAGCATCGTCAAGATTTTTCCCTACAAGAATGTCCAGTATCGCTCCATCGGTATGACGAAATATTCTTAAATATACATCCTCAATTTGATAAGACCCTGTCTGATCCCATCCCTTTTCTACGAGTAGTAAAGTTGGCCACAATTCTCCTTTTTTAAACCATTCCTTACGCTTTTCTACTGGAGTTTTTATGTCTTTAACGGCAAGATTGGTAAAGGAATAGCGTTTATCATCCTCAATGGTATCTTCTAGCATTCTTATATGGGGATTTTGTCGCGCTATCCAACCAAAAGTTCTAAACTGCAAGATAATCCAGTCCGTAATTCTACATTCAAGTTTAGGCAAAATGCTAAAGGAGCTATAAGACCTTTCGCTGAATTTGTATAGTTTTACTTCTAACGCATGACGATTAAAAAAAACTTTTGCTTGAGAACTACTAAAATTCTAGTAAAAATTATTTAGCTATTGATATTTCAGGCTTTATCAAAACTCACATTTCTGGATTTAGAGCTGTTTCAGAGGGTTCGTGAAGATCTTTTCTTTTCTGAGGTATTTCTGAGATAATTTTTACAATATTACGACCCCATACCATGAAAAAAGCTAGTTCGAGTAAGAACATTATTCCTTGCAGGATTATGCTCTCAGAGAAGACCTCAAGTATATATGTAAGGGCAAAAAGTCCAAAAACATAAACCAAATCAGTAGAAGCTAATTTTCCAGGTGTAAAGGTAATTTCATTTGAGATCCATCTCCAAATTTCCCAATAAGCAATAATTCCTCCTAATAGGGATCCAAGGA
The DNA here is from genome assembly GCF_975850365.1 of Candidatus Hodarchaeum mangrovi. NCBI lineage: Archaea > Promethearchaeati > Candidatus Hodarchaeota > Candidatus Hodarchaeia > Candidatus Hodarchaeales > Candidatus Hodarchaeaceae > Candidatus Hodarchaeum > Candidatus Hodarchaeum mangrovi. Next base: position 1,731 of record NZ_CDLCQJ010000022.1, read on the forward strand.
CTGCACCGACATAGATTAATGCTGGCCAAATCACAGGTAAGCTAGAAAAACTTGGTTCTTGTCTTGCTAAGTAATCAAATATACCAATTATGAAGAATACTATTATAAAACTCGAAATACATGTAAAAATAATTGCCAATATAGGACTTATTGGAAGGGAATTTTTCTGGGGATTTTTTTCCTTTGGAGAGTCAGATTTATCTAAAGACATTGGGATTTCACCAAATACTACTTTTTTACCGTTTGCAATCGATTTATAACCCATTCACGATCAAGAGCAACAATAAATGGGGCAAATCGTGGGCCTTGGGGAGTACCAAGGAAGATTTGATATAGTGCTTGGAAAAAAAGGTTCATTTTCTTTTTGCTTAATCCAGTTTCTTCGCGTAGAGAAATCATACAGTTCTTAATTTCTTCTTCATTCCAAGGTATTGTCTCAAGTTTTTCAGCCATCTGAAGAATTATTTTCTGGATTTCATTATCTAGACCTATAATTACTTCATTTGGAATATCTTTCGGGATATTGATTCTTAAATAGGTTGGAGCATATTGAGAATTAACCCATGATCGTGTATGATTTAATCTTTCTTGAATATGTTCTATAACATCTTTTGAAGGGTTATTTACAAGCATTCCAGTTCCCTGTAGTTTATTGATAGCGATTTCTAACCCAGAATTGTCTGATGGTATTAATTGGGTCAATATTAATGCATGGGAATAATCTAACTGAAATCCACGATATGGTGGTACTTGATTATAAAAAACAATCTCATAACTACGCTTAATAGCAGCTAGTTCCGCATTATCATCAAATGGCTCTAAATCGAAATATATTCGCTGTGCACGATCGTATTCTGCTACATAATTAGGTACTTTATCTAAACCCAGTATTATTCGGCGTTTTGGCGGTGTTTTTAGATATAAATATTTGAGCACTTCTGGTTCTGTATATTTTAACCAGGTTGTGGGAGTAAAACCTATAAATCCTGAGCTTGTCATATCGCCAAAGTCTTTTTTATCTTCTGAATAGCCCACCCATTCGTTCCAAAAGCCAAAAGGCCCACGTCGCTTGAGAACAGTTTCTAAAACCTCTATGCAGCTGTCTCGTGATCCACCTGGTGTAGCATGATCTTTTCCATATGGTTCAAAATGAACATTGAGTGTATACCAGATTGCTAGCCATTCTAGTCTCCATGTAAGTTTTCCTAGACTAATATCAGACCAGTCTTCTGTATTACATTCTTCGCAATGATACTTGACCTTGTAGGTTTTAAGATCGACATCAAGTGCTTTTGTTGTTCCAATTCGGTTACAACGAGTACATAAAGGATTAATAGGTATCCAATCTTCGGGAAAGGGGTTTTCTTGCCGATATTTGTTTAATATTTTTCTAACCTGATTTTTCTTTTTAATCAGCGAGATAACCGTTTTCTTCATATCTTCTCGTTGATACAATTCATGTGTTCTAATAATTTGGATATCTTTTCCGAATTTTGGCATGGGAATTCCGAATTCTTTCCAAAAAAAGTCCACCCAAGACTTTTTTGATTCTGATGGATCTGGAACATCAATAAGTCGCCAATTAATATATTCTTTCGCTTTTTCAGGATCTTTAAAGGCATTTAACTGTGCTTCTTTTCCTTTCCACGGATCTGAAGTATAAAGAATTAAATAATGAGTTGCATTATAACCACGTGCCTGAAGTTCAGTTGTCACAGCATTTGTTAAAACGATTTCACCCCTTAGACGACCGACGTGTTGTTTCCCTGAGATAGATATACCACAATTGCAATTAAATTTGGTGACATCAGGCCAATTATTAATTAAATCTGTTGTTAGTTGATCTATCCAATGTTGGGAATATTCTTTTGGACTTTCGGTCATTTTCTCTCGCCAGAATGTTTCTTATCTAATAACAGTCTCAATGAAAAAGGGTTAAAAAAACCATTTTTTCCTATCTGATAGAGCTTTTTCAAAAAAGAGGAAATAATAATTGAATAAATGCTTTAAGTGTTAAGAAGGAATTATTTCTATATAAATTTATTAGACTTAAGTACGAGACTAAATTGTATATTTAGATTACTGTTCATTTCAAGATAGGTGAAAAATAAGAAATGAAGGCATTAATTCTGGCAGGGGGTAGTGGAAAGGAAATGTTACCAATTTCAAAGTACTGTCCCAAGACTTTTTTGTCTTTACATGGCAAATTTCTTGTGGAATATGTGATTGATGGTCTAAGGGAAGCTGGGTTTGAAGAATTCGTGGTTGTAGTGGGGCATCTAGGAGAAAAAGTCGATATATTATTGGAAAAATATCAAGGAAAGAATATTATTCTTGATATTGTCAATCAAGAGGAAAAAAAGGGTATTGAAGGGGCAATCTTAGCTGGAAGCGACCATTTTTCCAAAACTGAACCATTTATATTGGCTTATGGGGATATCATTGCTCCTTCTAAATTTTATCAACATTTAATGAATTCCTACATCAATACAGCTGCTGATGGTGCAATTGCAGTCACCTTAGTAGGCAAATCCTTTGAATTCGGAATAGCTAGTCTTGATGACAGAGGTTTTATTACCAAGATTCTTCCTGAGACTTCAACGAATGGTGATGAGGCGAATTATATTTTTGCTGGAGCTTCCATTCTTCCAGGTGAATTCTTTCATGTTCTACAAGACGAAAAGAAATTAACTTCAGCTTTAGGACGATTACTCAAAGAGCAGCGGCGTATTTGTGCTTCTGTTTGGTTGAATGAATGGATAGATGTTGGGTATGGATGGGATCTTCTAGAAGCAAATAAAGACGTTTTCAAAAACATTGAATACTCACGTATTCATAAATCAGCTAAGATTTCTCCTTCTGCACATATTTCAGGATTAATATTCATTGAAAAGAATGTTACAATTGATCACAATGCCGAGATTGTTGGACCCTGTTTTATTGGAGAAAATGCATATATTGGTACCAATAGTTTAATAAGAAGTTTTTCTTGTATTGAAAAGAACTGTACAATAGGATTCTCAGTCGAGGTAAAAAATTCCGTTATTCAACCAAATGTAAAGATTGGTCGTTTGTCTTATATTGGTGATAGTGTAATCGGAGAAGGAGCTAACATTGGAGCTGGAGTTACTACAATAAACTACATAAAAGGTCTTTCTCCCGATATACACCCAATGATTATCAAAGGACGCGAGTATGACAAACTAGGGGCTATGATAGGTCCTAGAGTAGATCTTGGATCGAATACTGTTATTCTTCCCACTATTAAAATTAATCATGACGAAATTATCCCTCCAGGTTCTGTAGTCAAATCCGATAAAATGAAAAAAAGAGAAGATTAGAATTCCAGACGTTTATCTGGGACATAGGAAAGAATTCTTCTGATCTGATCTTCTTTTTTGTTTATTCGAAAAACATTTGAGATTCGATAAATACGATCGCCTGTTTCTGGTTTAATAAAGAGATCACCACTTAAAAAAAGCATTTTCTCAAAGATATCTGGGTTGGCTTTTTCGATGTGAGCATGTTGTGCGTTTCCAAATCGTTCTTCGTCTCCTAGAATTCCTCTGTGATGATAAATTTCTGTAGGGGAAATCAACCAATAGTCTATGCGACTATAGATATACATTATAATTAAATGAGCAGCTATTAGCAAAAAGAAGAATAAATAAAATTCTTGAGATACTGTGATATTAGGCCAGCTAAGACCAAACTTCAATTCAGGAAATTGAGTTATTAAGAGAATATAAACCAATACAAAGATTATAACACCAAAAGCTATAAGAGCTGTCTTTCCCACTCCGAAATCAAAAGCTACTATGATAAAATTAAATGCAAATACTGCAAAAAAGAATGTACCAAGAATGACTTTTGTGTCTGTACCAAAAAGGTCTGGTAAAAAAGCTTGGATAATGAACGAAAGTAAGGCAATTATCATACTAGGATAGAAAAAGAGCGTTTCAGGATAAGAACGAACAATAGTATATTCCTTATCTGGTTTTTTTATTTCTTGTGTTTTAATCGCATTCATTGACATTTTTTTCTTGACTCCAAAGAGATATATGTATTTAAATGATCAACTAAATTATATATATTTTTGTATATTCTTGAATTAAAAAAGGTTCTTTCTAAAATAATCAGACCTAACTTGTTCCTCAGAAGACATCTTTCAAGCCATTTGTAGTAATAGCAAATACAACTTCATTTTCAGGTAACATTGGACTATCGATAATTCGTGCAATACGACGTTCCCCTTTGGATTTTCGAAGGTAGATTCTAGTATGAGTTGAATGAGCTAAGATATGTCCTCCCACAGGTGTAGTAGGATCTCCAAAAAAAGTATCAGGAGCAGTTTGTACCTGATTAGTCAAGATAATGGCAAGATTATATATTTCAGCAAGTCTTAAAAGAGAATGAAGATGCTGATTTAGCTTTTGTTGGCGTGATGCTAAGGTTTCTCGTCCGACGTATTCTGCACGAAAATGAGTGATTAATGAGTCAATTATCAATAATTTTACATTTCTAAGAGGGGCTTCTCTCATGATTCGTTCTGTTAAAATCATTTGATGGTCTGAGTTATATGCTCTGCCATGTAGTATGTGTTTTAAGATTGATTTAATGTTTAGATCATCTGAATATTGATTTGCCATCGAAACTATTCGCTCTGGACGAAAAGAGCCTTCTGTATCAATATATATACATGTAATAGCTTCTTTTCCATCCTTAGTGATACCCCCCCTTTCACATGGAAGATGGCTAGTTACACACAACTGGTGCGCAATCTGTGTTTTACCCGTTCCATATTCCCCATAAACTTCTGTAACACTTCCAGTTTCAATTCCTCCTCCTAAAAGATCATCTAGGGCATCAACACCAGTAGAAAGACGCATCATACTTCTTCTTGATTCAAGAACTTTATCTGCAGATTTAAAATCAATACCAAGAGATTTTTGAGCCATCTCAATCAGTTTGAGTGCCATATTCTCTTGGAAGTTACCACAAGATGTTAATTCTCGGATACTTGCACTAGCTACTGCTTCTATAGTTGTAAATCCTCCGTCAAAGAGCTTTTTAGAAAGTAAGGGATTAATATTTGATAGGAGAGGAAGACGATCGGGATCACTATATGATAGATCTTTTTCTAATTGAGAAGGAATAATATCGGGTTTGTGCAATCGAAGATCTTTCCAAGAGTTCTTTAATAATAACTCGAATATCCAATAATAAAGACCTGTTCAAGACAGTTCATTATTAAACTTATAAGATAATAGATTTTGAATTACTATTTCATTAGGGAACAGTATTACAACAAGGATCTAAAATTAGGAAGAGAGAATAAACAGGTATCACACTACCCTATAATGCCTTTTTTAGAATAAAAATAGTACCTGATTTTATAAAAATGAATATAGTCGTTTATTACTCTAAGTTAGGTTAAATGGGAATGACTCAGCCTATGTGTAATTTCACTTTCAGAGATCTCTTCTATTACAATAAAATTGTTTTAAACGGATTTATAGTTCTTAATTTTTCAATTTTGGGAAAAAAATTAACTATTAAGTCATTTTATGATATTTCGTATTGCTAGAGATACTTTTGGAAAGGAAAATAAGCATGTTCAACATAACATTCAATTTAATATCTATTTATTTTTAAAATAATTCTTTTTTCTAATAGAGACAGATATTAAGGAGAAATTTTGTTTTAAAAAGGACTAGATAAGAGTATTATAGATATAGAATTTTTTTAAAACATAATTGTGATTTTGAAAGAGAAAAAATCTTTCACTTAATGCAGATTAAATGTGAGAGTTCCTGTGACCAATGAAAGACTCTAATTTTGAAATTAGTCGTTTTTTTGAGAATAAATCAAATATTTTTCGCGATGAATCGATTTTTTCTCCCTCTTACATCCCAAATGTCTTAATCCATCGGGAGGACACGCTCCGGCAGTTAACTAACTATTTTAAATCGATTTTTACATTAAATTTCCCTCCTTCAGGAAAATCTGTAATTATTCAGGGTTCTGTTGGATTAGGGAAGACGGTTGTTGTTAAAAAATTTGGCAAAGCTGTTGAAACCTTTTGTAAAAGCTCTTCCTCCCGTCCTTCAATGAAAATAATTTATTTTCATATTAATTGCAGGCGTCAAAGAACTTGGTATTTGGTGCTTACTTCTATACTAAGACATTTCATTCTTGCTTTTCCCCCTCGTGGATATAGTACTGATGAATTAATACAATTATTAACACGAATACTTAAAGAAAGAAATCAGCACCTCTTATTATGTCTTGATGAAATCGATTATTTAATTATTGATAAAAAAAGCCAAGATGAATTATATTCCCTTATTCGTGGGCATGAAGAAGATTTAAATGACAATAGATCTCATATTTCCCTAATCTTAATCACAAGAGATCCCCATTTCCTTTTGTTTTTGGATTCTGCCCTCTATTCATCCTTATCACAAACAATAATAGTCTTTTCAAAGTATTCAGAACAACAGCTATATGAAATTTTAATTGATCGGGCTAATTCTGGATTGAAATCCACTACATATACAGAGGAAGTAATCAGGATGATTGCTTCATTAACATATGAAGTTGGGGATGTTAGATATGCAATTGAACTTTTATGGAGGGCAGCAAAATTAGCAGAAAGTGAATTATCTTCCTCAATTGAGTTTGAACATGTGAGAAAATCTCATTCATGCATAATGCCAATTAAAAAGAGTGTTATTACTGACTTACCAATCCATCAACAATTTATTCTAATGGCTCTTGCTTTATTGTTGATAAATGATCGTTCAAAGTCTCAAATTACTACAATGAAATTAAAAGAGAAATATTATGAAATTTGTAAGAAAAACAGATTAAAACCACGAAGACAAACTCAATTCTGGGGTTATTTACAAAAGCTATCAGCTTTAGGACTAATTAAACTGAATGTGTATAATAAACACAAAGAAGGAAAATCTTTAGGAAGGACAACTTGCATTAGTATTCATTCATTTTCAGCAGAGCAGCTAGTAGAACAAATTAATAATTTCAGCTATTGATCATCTGCAATTCGCTTTAAAAACCGTGCTACAGCCTCCTCACGTAATCGTGAAAATCGGCTACTACTTTGGCCTACTTCATGATGTTTTTTAGTTGCCTCACCTTCTGTTATTCCTTTCTGATAATCAAAGATACAAACACTGTTTGAAAGAATCAAGATAAATAAGATCATTGGAAAGAATTGTGCTGACATGCCAGAAAGGACTAAAAGAGAAGTAAGGGATCCTATCACTAACCGTTCGTAAAGATCTTTTAATTGAAGAATGATTATTAGAATAAGAGTAAAACCAATCAAAGTAAAAAGCCAAGTAAAATCTTCTAAACCAAACATGAGTATGATTTCAGAGAAAATTGATCCTCCAAAAGAACCATCTAAGATCCTTTGTTCGGTATTATAGAAAAATACAGTCGATTTTAGAGTTTCTATAATCCCAAAGGGGAGAAGAAAAATAAATGTTAATAAAATTGGGATCAAAGAGAGTTTTATTGCCGTAAAGTATTCTTTTTTATGGAAATATTGAATGAAATATCCAACAATAAAGATTCCTGCGAAATATTTTGAAAGCATACTTAATGACCAGAACAACAATGTAAGACTGCCAATCTCTTTCTTATGAAAATACCACCCTGCAAAAAAGAGAGTTTGAGCCAAACATACATTATTCCAAATCATAATAGTAAAGAATACTAACCCAAGGAGTAGAGCCTCTTGTTTTTTGCATTCTAAGATTTTATGTATTAAAATAGATGAAATAGCCATAAAGAATAAATTTGTAAGTAAAATTCCCATTCCATTAAAACCTGGGAGAAATGAAACAATTCCTGTTGTGTTCAGTTCAGGTAGGAAATTGAAAATATCGATCATTTCGAGTATAGGCTTGAAACTCCTAACAAAAGTGGTTAAAAGTAGATCTAGCATAAATCTAATTGGGAAGAACACTTCCATTTCCATAAATATCGCTGATATAAAACTTAGCAATCCTAGGAACAAGGAATATGTTAACAAATCAACTGGTAAATATGCATAGGTTGTAAGTCGAAATTCTCCTGGGATATCTGGAATAGCATGTCTAACTCCCTCTACGACATAAGGATTTTGTCCTTCCCATAGCAATCGTGCCCCATCTATTACTCCTACTGTAATATCCCCTGAAAAGGCAATATTTTGAAATAAAAATAATATTAACAGAGACAAGCCAATTCCATAGTAGAAGATCTTGGTTGAAACTTCAATTCTTTTTCTTGAATAAACAAAATAAATTCCATAAAAAATAACACAATTGAAAGAAATTACTCCTATCCAATATGATTGGTCTAGAATCATGAAATTGTCATTAATCCATGCTAAAAGTATAAATAGAAAAATTGGAATGGAAATAAGAATCCCCATAGTTAGCTCTGGATTTCCTTCTACTTTCTTTTTTACCCGAGAAAAAAGGCTTTCTGACATTGTTGATCAGCTAATATACCTTTTGAGTACTTGATATCATATAGTTGCACTATTTAGGGTTTGGATTAAAGTTATTGTGTATAATGGCTATGAAACAATAAACATCTTGACAGTAAAAATAAAGCTCTTTCTAGCAAACGAAGGGATTTTATTGTTAAAAAATTAATTTCTAAAATAGTATGGAATTCTTACTAAAAAATAAAAAAAAGGGGGGAAAAGAGACCTATCGTCTCTTTTTGAAGAAAATTGGAATAGCTAGCAATCCAGAAATAATGAATATACCTTCAAAACCAGGAGTGAGTTCTATGGTTGTAGTTGTGGTCGTTGGGGTTGTAGTTGGGGGAGTTGTGGTTGGTGTTGGCCAATTTTCAGCATTGATATTGACTGTCATGTCAGAATAACTACCCATAGAGTCAAAGGATCCTGTAGATTTCCAGAAGTAGTATTCTTCACTGTAAGCTGAGACAGCGATTTCAACTATAGTTTTGGTGCTAGTATCGTTATCTGTGTTTTTACCATTGAATTCCAAGAAAGTATCCATTCCTGCATGAGTAACGTTTTCATTCCAATTCATACCGAAATTGAAGGCATTTATTACCATGGCATCACCAGGATCGTCTCCAACAGTACCAGTTAACATTGCTAAGAAGTCTGGATTTGTCAAGACATTGTTCATTGCATCCATGATTGCTTCGACGAGAATCGGTAGTCCCCCAACGACTTCCCAATCAGGGGTTCTAACAGGAAGTGGTAACAACATTTTTGGATCGATTGGTATTCCAAACATGGGTCCAGTTTGGCTATCTTGAGCTCCAAGACCACCCATTGGTTTAATTGGCATCATGAACATATTCCACATAGAACCTTCTGGGATGTAAGTAGTATAGCCTGTTCCAGGCATCTCTTGAATTTCTAGGACAATAAGATAGGGTGTATAGGTATTGAATGGAGAGGAGTTGTCAACTATCCATGTCTCATGATAAGTGTCATTGTACCATTGCATATCATAGGGATCGTAATAGGTGTTTTCAAATTCCCGATATTCTACAGGACCATTATAAAGACTTGATGGCAACAAATCTTGAACATTCTCAAGGAAGGTTTTATCCCAGTTATAGTACATATTCCACTCTTCTCTATCAAAAACGATGGCGTTTACTACACCTGGAGTATAAGGAATCCAAGTAGAATTTTCATCCTCTGCATATAGTGGATCCCAATTTTCATACCCATATTGATCATACCAATAATATCCATCTCGAACTTCCCAAAAGGAGGTGCTATTTGCATATATTCCTGCATCGAACATATTTAGGGCAATCTCCCGATATCCATGATCACCACCTTCTCCAAACATAGGCATATAGTAATCTTCAATTGGTGGTAAGGGTTCTTGAGCACCAGTTCCTCCATTAAAGAATGGTAGACGGTCACTCATGAATCGTCCGAGATCAAACATATAGCCATCGATTGTATAGTATAATCCATCCATGGAGGTGATGGTATAATTTAGGAGGTGATTTCCATCCAGTTCATTAATTGATCCTACGATTGCAGTTAACATCTCATTTAACATATTTTCTAAGGTCTCATTTTCTAAATCAACCATAAGAGATAATGCAACATCCATAAGATATTCACCTTTATCTCCAACAGAGACAGGAATCATATCTTGGGTGGATTGATATAGATCAAATTCTAGATAGAAATGTTCATTTGACTCTAAGATTCCATTTTCATTGAAATCCATCCAGAAATCAAAACTGAAATATGATAAGAACCCATTTGTGCTCCATGTTGCGTCAAGAGTAAAGTTTCCGAAGTCGGCTGTATCGTTTTCTGCTATTAGTTCTATGGTTAAATCAAAATCTGTTGCATAAACCGGTGTTACGGTGGTAGTGAAATTTATGTCTTCATTTTCAGTATCAAAGGGAAGAATGTCCTCAATGACTACTTCGTTGCTCCAAAAATTAAATGCATCACTTAGATCATCTAAGAAGATGATTGAAGGAGCAAAGAATGGTAAACCTTCATAACCATAGTTATAAAACCAGTCATTTAGAGTTTCAAACTGTGAAAAGTTAGTAGCCATTTTTATTACTGGAAAAGGAGGAGTACCACTTCCAGCTGGCAATGTGAAGCTCGAAGGTAGCATGTCAATTGGGAATGTACTAGGAGGTTCAACTCCCTCTGGAATTCGCCATGAAATAATGACATCTTCACCAAGGGACATTGCAGCTTGAATATCCAAGAGACGGCCTTTTGCTGTTGTTTGATCGTTGACAATTTTTACAAAAACTTTACTGTTTTCGAAAGTACCATCAATAGCCCATTCTGGGCCTTCATATCCTTCTCCGCCGGGCATAAAGAACCCAACATTGAAGTATTCATCCAAAGGACTAATCATTTTTGTGACATTATAGTACAGATTGGTATTTACTAAGTCACTTGCAGCCATGGTTGTGGGACCAGTTAACCAATTATTCACCAGATTTATATCGTATTCAATAGAATATGTTCCTGGAGGAGGTCCTTCAGCGAAAGGATCTTCTTGGGCTAATACTGGCGTACCAAATGCTCCAAAGAGCAACATACCCATGGCCATTATTCCAAGGATATAATAGCGCATTTTCATAACTTTATTTCACCTATATAGGCATTTTTTATCTTAAAAGACATTTCACCCATATCTATTCAA
>NZ_CDLCQJ010000023.1:0-34743 GCF_975850365.1 Candidatus Hodarchaeum mangrovi
AATTTGATTAAAAGATCAGCAAATCCCATCACTCCAAGACCAATTTTCCGATTCGACTTTGTCATTGCTTCAATAATTGAAAGGGGAAATGTAGAGACATCAATAACATTATCTAAAAATCTAACAGAGATTCGGACTGTTTGTTTTAATTTAGTATAATCAATGGTGAATTGAAATGGTTTGCCTTCTACAATTTGAACCATATGGCTTAAATTGATCGATCCCAAATTGCACGACTCATAGGGGAGAAGAGGCTGTTCCCCGCAAGGATTAGTTGCCTCTATTTGACCAATATGAGGTGTAGGGTTCGCTGCATTGATACGATCCAAAAAAATAATACCAGGTTCTCCATTGGAGTGAGCCATCTCTATGATTTTGTCAAAGACAGCTTTAGCTTGTAATTTTCCAACAATACTGCTGTCTCGAGGATTAATCAAAGGGTATTCTTGCTCCTTTAGGACTGCTTCCATGAACTTCTCCGTTACCCCTACTGAAATATTGAAATTATTTAAGGAGGTGAGATCTTTTTTAGATTCAATAAACGCCAGTATATCAGGATGATCCACTTTCAATATTCCCATATTAGCTCCACGTCTTCGTCCTCCCTGCTTAATTATTTCTGTAGCAGAATTAAAGACAGTCATAAACGAAAGAGGCCCACTTGCAACTCCTCCTGTAGTTTGTACTTTGTCGTTAACTGGTCGTAATTGTGAAAAAGAAAAACCTGTACCTCCACCTGACTTATGAATTATTGCAGCGTTTTTAACAGCATTAAATATCGAGTCCATGTTATCTTCAACAGGTAAAACAAAGCAAGCAGATAATTGGTTCATTTCAGTCCCCGCATTCATCAAAGTTGGAGAATTAGGGAGGAAATCTAGATTTGCCATAAGCTGATAAAATTGATCTTCATATTCCCGAGGATCTTTTCCATAACGCTGTTCATTCAGGGCGATTGCACGGGCCACCCGACGAAAAAGCTGGGTAGGCGTTTCTATGATTTCTCCTCTTTCATTTCGTCTGAGATACCGTTTTTCCAAGACAATCTTTGCATTTGAGGATAATATTAAGCCTTCAGTTTCATTCTCTTTTGATGATTTTTCAATTGTCACAGTCATATGTCGTCCACTTTTCTGGAGAATTCCATTCTCTGTTTTACAGATTGAATAATTTTTGATTAGCTAGAGATTTTTGTCGGATCTAACTTTGATTGCTATTCCATATTATAATCTGGATGTTTGATTTAAGAACACGAAAAATAAATACCCATTTATCGGAAGCTACAACTTCTGATGTAAAGTTTCGAAAGAGGATGAGAGCTTATTAATCGTGGTACTACAAGCTAATTATCTCTAATAATAGCAATATTAGAATTTACTAACAAAATTCATAAATCTAGATTTGTTCCAGTCTAGAGTTCTAAGATAATGTTATAGAACGTTACTTAAAAATTACTTTGTAAAAAAGCTTCCTTCTATAACTTTCAAATCATTCTTGATTAGGAAGAATTCAGGCATGGTATATTATCTAGAGACTATCTCTGTCTAGGTCGTACTACATAATTATTACTGGGATAATACCGATGAATTATGACGACTTTAAACCGGTATATTATCTAGAGATTCTTAGTATCAAATATTTCAAATAACTAATATGATTTAGGATGAATAGCACATGATGAAGTTGATTACCGTCCATTTGCCCAATGACCAAGTAACTGGCTTAGATGAGTTAGTTCGAAGTGGTAGATACCCCAATCGTAGTGAAGCAATTCGTTTTGCTATCCGTGATATGCTTAAAGATGAGCTTTGGAGTCTCCGAGGTCCGTCCTACGCTCAATCCCGTGAAGCTTACTAAATTGGTTAGTTTGACCTTCTGGGGTTGATCGGGGACTTTTTCTCCTCTTTTTTTTAACTAGTTTTTAGTATTTTTGCCAATTATTCCCATCATTTAGGTCTTCAATAGCATCTCATGACAGCCTGATGTAAAATCACTATGAATGTTGAAAGGTTGTTCCAATCAAATATATCCCTGTAATTAATGAACTTATTAGGATTGGACTATAGGGGAGTTTATGCCAATTATGTGGACTAAACATTGTATAGATAAGAAAAAATCCAAAATTGAGAAGGAAAAAGCTTATTACGCATAAAAAGAGCTCAGATTTCCATGATGTTCTAGATTGTCTCATATGATATGTCTGGAAAAGAAGAAAGGAGTACGGAATGAGGATTATAAGGCTTAAAACAATTGAGATAAAGTAGAATCCTTCCCCTGTCAGTTCGTATTGAAACCATTCAATCAAATTCCTATTACGTCCTTGAATTACAATAGAGACATAATTAAGCGACGTACTATTCGCAGCAGGTCTTATTTCAATAACTAACCTATCAAATGAAAAAAGAGACATTCCCATTGTACGTAAAGGATTTGTATCTAGATAAGATTCCCCTGAATCCAATATAATGTCCATTAACTTCGGATTGTCATTCCTTAGACCTTCATACCTTATCATTATTGGTAAAGGATCGAGGTTTGAGACTTCAGCAGAAATATTGATTTGAGAAATAACGGGCATTTCCACTCTTCCAGTCCAAGTAGTGTTTTTAACTTGAACTGATTCAGAATAAATTGATGGGTGACCTGATACAAGAAACCCCACTATAATTCCTAGGCTATTCACAATACAGATAACAATTAGTATTTGCTTCATCGAATGTATTTTTCTCATTATTAAACCCACTTATTAGAGACTATATTAGTACCTGATAGCCAATATCACTCTCCTAGTCCATTGTAAGTTGTCAAATTTATTTCAGAAATTGTCTGTGAATGCATAATATAATCTGCTAGCATTGAGCTCATAATATATCTAATATAGTCAAGATGATCACAAGAGAAAGTATGAAGGGTTTCATGAATTGTAACTAAAGTTTGATCACATATCCGATAGAAAGGTCCACCTCCAAAATAAAATCCTTTCATCATAATTGCCTGATTCCACTCATTTATAATCATAGCACCAATTTCACCATTATTATTCAATCGATATCTGTGAGCTTGTTAGTTTGACCTTCTAGGTTTATCATAACTAAAAACTTATTCACTTCCTAAGTTATAAACACGGAAATGATAAAAATAATTAGTGACCTTAGTTCAACTGTTTAACCTTCTATATAAAAATAATTTAATTTCCTTGGACAGGTATGTAACTGGAGTTTCTATGAGTAAAAAAGTATCCATTAAACGTTGGAGAAGTGTAAAAGCGAAGACACCCATTATAGGCCTTGATGATGGTGGTTTCGATCGATTTCAAAAAGTAAATCAACAAGTACCGGTGTTTGGGGTTATAATGAAAGGTGCTGCCTATGTTGATGGTGTTATTCAATGTTTAATTGATCGAGATGACAAATTTGCAACTCTTAAGCTAAGTGAGATGATTTTAAGTTCTATCCATAGACCACAGCTCCAAGGCATTTTCCTCCAAGGCATTACTACAGGAGGGTTTGGTGTGATTGATATTCATGAACTCTTCAGACTCACTGAAATTCCTGTTATAGTGGTTCTTCGGAAAATACCTAATTTTCAGAAAATTAAAAGATCTCTTTTGGAATTATTTTCTGATGGTCAGGATCGATGGCAATGCATGGAAAATGCGGGAAAGCCCATTCTAGTCCAAAAGAGTCCCCAGATCCTCTTACAAGTTGCAGGAATTCATCCTGATGATGCCTTTTCTCTCACTAAAAAGTGTACCATGGTAGGTACTATTCCTGAAGCGTTGCGAATAGCCCATTTCATTGGAGCTAGTAATTATCGTTCACTTAAATGATATTAATTCGCAGGAGGACTAATCTCTTCCCACAGCAACACAAGAGGGGCCAACATCCAACTCAAAGCACCACCAATCACAAACCACCCAAATCCCCCCGAGAAATTATTTAGTACTCCAACTATTCCAATAAAAACGATTAGCAATGAAACTCCTAGTATGATGAGCGAATCACGTATTGTATGTATTTGTCGGTTCCAAACTCTTCCCTCGCTCTGCGGTGTATTTTTTAGCATTAACCCTTCGATAATTCCTGAGATTAAGAACATAAAAGCTCCAAGTGAAAACAGATAAAATGGAATAAGCTGAAGTAACCGATAAATAAAATTCTGTTGTCTTTCTTCCCATGATATAGCTAAAATTGAAGATATTGAGAAAAATACACCTACTAAACTTGGCATAATAAAACCCGTATGAATCCCAAGAATTGAAGGGCGTAAAAAACTCATTTGAAAATTAATTAGGAGTGCAAGAGTGATAATTAAAGCAACCACGCTTATTCCTGAAAAAAAAGCCATTGCATTTAATATGAGTTCTCCTTTCTCTGATAGTTTACGATTTGATGCAAATATTGGTCTTGTTCTCAATCTTAGAATGCTGCATGCACCATGGGCCCATCGCCAAAGCTGTGCTACTTGTTTCTTTGCTGTTTCAGGAACTAATCCCTTTGATCCCACGAAATTAAGATATTTCCCAGAATAATTGTTGCAAAGGATTTTTATGGATGTATCTATATCTTCTATCAAAGTCTGTTCTGAAAATCCTCCCTCTTCAATTAATGCTTTTTTGCGGAAACATCCAGTTGAACCATTGAAAAGTACCATCCCACGATTATGCTTTCCTGCTTCAAAAACCTCAAAAAACTGTGAGTAAAGAATTGTATTTGCTTTCTGATATAATCGAAAGGCATTTCGATAAGAGACTTTGGCTTGGATAAACCCTATATTATCAGAAGAATTATACTTTTTATTTCCTAATATTTTTGCAAATTCGGTCAATAAACTTGGAACAGGGATATGATCTGAATCTAAGATTACAATATATTCCCCTTTGGTCTTACTTAAAACAACATTAATGTTTCCCGCTTTGAATCCTCTTGTATCATCTTTATGGTAGAATTTAATTTTATTTTTTTCACAGAATGTTTTCAACTGGTTTGTAGTACTAGAGTCTTGGCCATTGTCACTTACTATTATTTCGTAATTATCATATTTTATTTTCAATGCTCCTAGTAATGTTTCTTCTAAAATCGAAAAGGAAGTCCCATGAGAAGGGATAATTATACTAAAAAATGGGAGGTTTAATACCTTTTCGTCAATAGAAACATTATTCGCATGAAATTGGAAGGCACCTGCTATCATATAGACTAAGTAAAAAGCAAATGAGAACCCTATAATCTCTATAAGTAATAATAAAAGGTTTAACATGATTTCAAGTAGATTAAAAGATTGAAACACCCATATAAGACCTATCATAATGTAAAACGGAACAAAGATGAGAATCATGTATGCTATAATAAAGGAAACTCGGGATAAAAGTCGATAGACCCACATTCTAGACAATGTTGTTTAGGAATCCTAACTTAAAGAAACTACCTGATTACGAACTACCTCAAAAAACTGATCGTGATTTGGGGGTGCGAGAAGATCTAAAAATCTAGTTTACCCGCCAAAAAATCAGCCCACCCCTTTTGATATCTTTCAGGAGAATTTATATGATTCCAATACACAGGTGCTTCTGGTATAAATCCATATAAAAGATTCTCTTTAGCTAGAACAGGAAAGACATCTTTTTCTAATGAAGCCACTTCTTTTTCTATGAAATTAAAAATCTCTGGCTCAAAAATATATATTCCAGCGTTTACATAAGATAATCCTTTTCGTAAATGATTATTAAATCTAATAATTTTACGTTCTTCTGGGTTATACTCAACTTGTCCATTTGGTTCCTCAAGTATAAACATACTGGCTATTCCCCCCTCTTTAACAATCTCTCTATGAAATTCTAATAAGGAATTTAGATTTAAATTTGTTATTAAATCACCATTCATAACTAAGAATGTTGACTTAAAGATTTTTCGAGCATTGAGTACCGCTCCTGCTGTATCAAGTGGTTTTTCTTCTGCAATAAACCCTAGTGTAACCCCAGGATAATCTTTTTCTGAGAATTGTTGCTGAATATGTTCCTTTAGAAATCCAATTGACAGATAAATCTCAGTTAAGGCATGTCTTCTAAGTAAATCAATAGAATATTCTAATATTGGTTTATAACCTATAGGATGCATTACTGCTGGAGTGGTGACAGAAATTGGTCGAAAACTAGTTCCCCGTCCACCACAAAGTATCAAAGACTTTATTGTATGTGCTTCTAATGCAACTTTAAGCGCCTGGATAATAAATTGTTTTACATTGCCATGACCTGCAACCTCCACAAGATTTAACCAAAAATTCTCTGTAAATTCAATGGTATACTTGTGAATGTTTTTATCTTTCATATTACCACAGTATGCAATCTTTTGGGTTTTAAGGTGAAATTATTTGAAATCATGAAAAATTGAAATGATAACAGGAACCCATCTATTTTTTTATAAATAAATTTATAGACAGATAAGTTGATAATTATTCAATTATCATAATAAATTATTCATTTTTCTCTTTCAACAAGATATTTTACTAGTACGATTAGAAAATCAAACAACGCGGCAGCATTCTCGTCATTATCATCTAATTCGTTTTGAATTGCACTTAACTCGGTAATTGCCAATTTAGAGTAATAATCTCTCACTTCTCGAACTTGATCGTTTACTGATCTAAATACATCGAGGATGAGTTGAATTTCCTCCTTGGTTTTTTGACCGATAGGTTTATTATAGATTTCTTTTATCCTATCAGCCATTTTGGTCTGAAGAGCATAATACAAAAACAAATTTCGTTTTGACTCTTGAATATCCCAATATTGAACTTTACCAAATGTTTCAGGATTGCCTAGTATATCCAAATAATCATCCTGAATTTGAAAGGCAATTCCTGCAGAGATTATCGCTTTTTCCAATCTTTGAGTAAATATATCTTCTCTCCTAGCAGCCAAACAGCCTAAGCGGACACATCCAGCAAAAACAATTGCTGTTTTTAACTCCATGATCTGAATGATATGGGCTTGATCAAAAGTGAAATTCTCGGTCAATCGATCTTCTAATTCGATCGCGTTCCCAATTCCAACTTTATAAGCATAATCTAGAATGATATCTAAACTGGGATCTGCTGCTTTGATGAGTGTGAGTGCAAAAGCATGTAATACATCCCCATCATGGAGTGCGCGATCACTACCATGAACAATATGAAATGAATCATTACCTCTTCTTACAGGGGCATTATCGATTAAATCATCATGAATTAATGTCATATTATGTAGTAATTCTATTACAACAGCTGATGTATATGAACGTTCCATTGCTTCTTCTTGATAATCCTCGCCATCTACAAGGAATTTTGTTGTTAAAGCGATCAATGAGGGGCGTAATTGTTTTCCTTTCATTGAACAAATAAATTGAAAAATACGCTCACGGATAGGACTAGGGAGTTGATTAACTGCTTTATGGAGCCTAATCTCCAAATTTTCAAGGATTTCAGGATCTAAAAATTTTTGAGCCACGAAATTAGACCTCACATCTTATTCAAAAAAATCCAGTGAATACCATTGTATTTACTACATGGATACATCTTCTTTCAGAAAATGATCTATATTGGAAGTTTTTTTTTCCTTCTTTTTAATACGTTTCTTTAAAGAGAATGAGGTTCTTCATTTTGATTACCATGTATGTCATTACCAAGAAATTATTATCCTTTTAGCTGTTTACCAATAAGTGCTGTTGGATTTAATGTTTTTCCCTAATTTAATATTTTTGTATAAGAATAATTCATTTTATCCCTTAGTTGGACTGTTGATTATATGAGATCTGTCAGATGCCCTCAATGTAATGAAATTATTCCTCCTGTGAATTTTTGTCTTTATTGTGGTTACAAATTAGATCATGACATAATTGAACCTGAAACGAAAGGAGGAAGATTGTACCAATCCTTTTGGTTAGCCATTTTCACTATTTTCTTATTGTCTTTAAGAGATATAATTCAAATTTTTGTTATGATAGTATTTGTGTTTTTGGGATCTTCTCTAATAGATCTTAATAATGAAATTCCTCCATGGTTCATCCTGATAATCAATATAACTTCTTCTTCATTAGTGATATTAAGTTTAGAGGTTTGGTACAAAAAAAAACTCTTAAAAAGTCTTTTCTCTACATCTAAATCACTAAATATTTATTCTCTATTCGTAATATTAGTAATTTCAATCACATCAATAGAAATTATGGTTTTTTTTACTGACCTCTTCCTAAATATTTTTGATTTAGAACCTATTACTAGTACCCCTTATGATGTTTATTTTAAGGACACATTCAGTCTTATAGCTTTTATATGTTTGATTCTATTGATTGGTCCACTCCTTGAAGAGATAATCTACCGTTTCTTCATTGTTACGATATTACAGAAAGTATCTGATTCATGGTTTACTAGTTCAATAATAAGTGCATTTATTTTTTCATTATCACATACCTTAGTTGATTTGATAGAATCTTCATTACGTTATACATTTTTACATCTTTTAACGACTTTTCTTCTTGGGATCGTGTTAAGTTTGATTTTTATAAAATGGGGATTGATACCTGCTGTATTATTCCACTCTTTATGGAATGGATATTCTCTTTTTAGCCAATTATTAATTATAAATAATTTAGTGCCCATACTTGATTTGATTTTAATAGTATTTTTCCTGTTTACAATTTTAACTGCTATAATTATGCTTTTTCGCTATTTTAGTAAATTAAATGTTAAAAAAATAAAATTTTCAACAAACATTCATCAATTGATGTTAATCATCTTAAACTTATTTATGATTATCATATTTCTATTACCTATCCCTCTTTTCCTATATTCCACTTTCGAAACTCAACAATTAGCTCTAGCTCTAATAATGTATCCCCTCTTTGGTGTTACTATAGGCTTGGTTTTATTAAATAAGGATAAAGTAATTCTCTCTCATCTATTCAGCTAAAAAGTTTGGAAATCAAGGATAAAAAAGAAAGTATGACAGAAAAACAAAGTATTATTAGTAAAATAAGTTTTTATAAAGATTTAGAAAACTATAGGATCATATTTGTATAAAAATAAGAAAAATTAAGAAGAGATATTGAAGTGAGTACGTGGATCTTCAATGAATACAGGAACTGCAGCAGCTCCTCTTTTGACTTCAATGTCGTCCATTCTTAATATTCTCACAATTTCTTTGAATCTATTCCTAATAGTTACTGGTGTTGTTTTTGCTGCACGAGCTATTTGCTGTTGTGTTCTTCGTTCCCCAGTTTTTACCCCAGCTATATATAAACAAGCTGCTGCAATAGACATGGGATTTTTACCAACTGTAATTCCATTATCACGAGTTTTTTTTGTAATTTTAACAGCTTCCATTCGTGTTGGCATCGATAACCGTAATTCTTCACCTAATCGATGAATTAATGCCTCATGACGTCCAGAATCAGGTTTTGTCTGTAAATGTTGAATAATCGTTCTCACACATCGTCCTAATTCTTTAGATGAGACATTAGCATTCGTTGCTACGTCTTTAAGTGTAAGTGGGATCCTAGTTTTACGACAGGCTAGATAAAGGCTAGCTGCTATCATCCCATCAATTGAACGTCCCCGAATTAAGTTCATCTTTAAACATCGTCGATAATATGAGCTTGCCATTTGGGCAGTACGATCTGGAAGCTCCATTTGGCTTCTTAATCTTTTTAATTCACGTAAAGCTATTCTTAAATTACGAATTTCGCTCTCATGTGTATGATTATCAACACTGCTTAATCGATTGTACACCAATCTTTTTGTTGAGGAGAGCTTTCGACCCTTTCCATCGGTTCTTGACTTACCAATTTGGGTTTTTATTCCATAATCAGGCTGAAGTAACGATAATGGGGATCCTCCTCTAGATCTGTCCTGTTCTTCTTGAAAATCATAAGCCCTCCATTCAGGACCTTGGTCAAAAACCAATTCATTAACTACAATACCACAACAGGCACAAATCCATTGCCCAGATCGTGAATCAGAGACAATATTATCTGCTGCTCCACATTCAGGGCATTTTCTTTCACGAAAGAATTCCTTCATTTCCATGCTGATCGTGCTACTTCCCAATCTTCACTATTAATGTTTAACTAGACAAATTATTCGTAGATTTTGAAATTGAAATATTAGAATTTGCTATTCCAGTATAGAGAAGCCTTTTTTTTCCTGTCACATAAACCCTCGGTATACAATTTCGAACAAGGAAATATAAAAAGAACCTTAAGGTTCAGTTTTCAAAAGACTAGAGAGATTGTTCGATTAAAGGATTTATTCTCTAGAAAATAGAAAAAAGAACCCAGATTATTGCTAGAAGGATTTTTGGCAACTTTCTCAAGTTTTGTGTTAGATTAGGATATTCTATCAATTTCATTTAAGAATAATTCTCCCGCTCGGTAAGAACTTCTCACAAGAGGACCAGAAGCTACATATCTAAATCCTTTAGAAAGAGCTAATCTCTTAAATTGGTCAAATTGCTCTGGATAAATATATTCTACTACTTTTAAATTTATCTTAGATGGTTGGAGGTATTGACCTATTGTTAAAATGTCAACATCAACAAAACGAAGATCATCAAAAGCTTTTAACACTTCAGCTGTTGTTTCACCAAGGCCCAGCATAATTGATGATTTTGTTATTACTCTTGAGTTAATTTTTTTAATATTCTCCAAGACGGATAAGGATTGTTGATAACTAGCTCTTTTATCTCTGACATTTGGAGTCAATCTTTCAACAGTTTCGATGTTATGACCAATTACATCTGGTTTTGCGGATAAAATAGTTATTAGAGAGGATATCTTTCCTTGGAAGTCGGGTATTAGAATTTCAACTTTAACAGTAGGATTTTCTTTACGTATGTGATTAATACACCTGCTTAAATGATCAGCTCCTCCATCATCAAGATCATCTCTGTCTACAGAAGTCAAAACTACATAATTTAATTTCATTTTTTTTACTGATTGAGCTAAAATTGCAGGTTCATTATGATCTAATATCTTATGTGGATTTCCAGTTTTTACATCACAAAATTTACATCCACGAGTGCATGTATCTCCCATTAAGAGAAAAGTTGCTGTCCCTGATTCCCAACATTCTGCGTGATTCGGACAAAAAGCTTCTTCACATACAGTATGATGTCCACCTGAGCGTATTATTCCTTTTAATTCATGAAATGTATTTTGAGAAGGAAGCTTAGCCCTAATCCATTCAGGTTTTTTCTTATATGTCACTCCTATACACCTTATGCATTTTCTCCCAATTAATTTTCCTTCTACCTTTAATATTTTTATTTTGTTTTTTGGAAAAATAGATTCTTTTCATAGAAGGAGGCAATTTAAATAAGTTAAAATTTGTCTTCTATAAATATATTCTCCAATGTTTGACGATATATTCAGGTGTATTATTATATGGTTGAAGGTATCTTTGCAAATAACATCATAAATGATTTGTTTTCTAATCTTTCACCGCAAGTGATTTCTGGGATCATTTGTATGGCTTTAACGCTTATTTTTGGACTTGAACTTAGAAAATTTATCAAATATCATTCATATCCAGATGTTATGGAATTATCTGGAATCGGAGCTGTATCAACAGGACTTTTTGCAGTTACAGGAGATCTTTTACTTGCAGGCCTTGCTGGAATTCTAGCCTTAATGATTATAGGTTCCTTTGAAGTACGTGAAAATCCTATTTGGTTTCGTATGATGATTACTTTTACTATTAGTTATGGATTTTTCTTTTTAATGGTGATGATAGGATTTATTTCTTCAAAAGTTATTCCTTCATTAGGATCTTTTATTACTTCAATTTTATCTGGATTTTTGGGTTCTGATATTGATATTCAGCAGTTCTTTGTTGGATTAGGATATAATTTAATTATTTGGATCATGGTTTTTACAGCGTTTGCTGTATTTGGTCGTAAATTTATCATTGTTACTCGATTCATCAGTCCGCAGATGACATATCTTGTATTATATTTCATTGCCTTATTTATAATATTGCAACTTAATCTCCCAAAAATTGACCTCAATTTACCTCTTGGAAATTTTAAACTCGATCTCTGGAAATATATTGCAATATTTTTGGCAAATATCTTTCTTTACTTGATTTCAGGTTACTTGTTAACATTTTTATTTGGTATTAAACCACTACAGGACAAACGTGTCGAAAATATAATTGAAGAAGTTCAAGTAAAAATCAATACACCGATCAAAAGAGTTGGGATTGTTAAAGCACCTATTTTAAATGCTTTTGCATTTGGTCCTTGGTTTGACCAGAGAATTGCTTACATTGCATCAGATCTAGGTGTTTTTACAGATTCAGAAATAAGAGGAATAACTGCACACGAACTTGCTCATGTACAGCGAAAACATACTTTACTATTGTTGGGTTTAACAGCAGTTGAGTTGATTTTTAAAGCATTGATTGATTTTCCTTCGAGTCCATGGGAATATGTTCTTCAAATTAATAGTGAAGCATGGGATTTTCTCACCTTTTGGATATTTAACATCATTCTTTTTGCTATTCTTCTTACATTCGTAAAAATGTTAGAAGGGCAAGCAGATAAAATTACACGAGAAAAAGGATTTGGAATAGATCTAGCAGAGTCTCTTTACCGTTTAGAAGGATTTTATTATGGGATAGCTGGAGAAATTGGATTTAATACTCAATTAATGACAGGGAAGGAAAGAACCAAAGATGAGAATATTCGCTTTATGGGAGATCAAGCGTTCTATTTATACCGAAATTTAGCACCAAGTCGAATGACTTGTCTTATGAACCTCATTGCTTCCCATCCACTTACATCTATACGGATAGCTCTTCAAATAGACCCAAAAATTAGTGCTTTCAAAGCAGGAATTATGATCTGGATGCTTATGATACCAGGATTGAGAAAGCGGACTATTAAAAATCTCCAAAAAAATGCTACTAAAATGGCTAACTTACTTTCTGATAAATTTAGCAGAGACTTTGGAGATATCAGTACTTATAGCGATATAGTATTTGAAGAAGCAGAATTTAAAAGCTATTTGAACAGATTTATTCTCGCAAAACCCTGGCGACTTGAACAACCAACTTACTGGGGAAAGGTCATTGATATAAGACGGAACCAAAATATTATCTCTCCTTTTGACTTGAAAGTTGAAATAGAAAACGGAAACCATGTGTATATCTCAAAAGGGGATTTTACGATAGTTTTAGCAGATCCTAATGAAAAATATTTTGATAAATCAGGTAAAATTTTCACTTTGAAGTTTGTTGACATAAAGAAAAATAAATTTCATAGATTTCAATTTGATCATAATGGAAAGACACTATTAAAAAAATCTATAGGTTTAAGAATTAAGGATTTAGAAATGAGAGATTATTGGCTTGTCTACAAAAACGGATATATTCATCCTTGGACATTTGAAGAATTTCAAGTAGGTGAGGATTTTCATTCATCTATATTTTTATTTTCAACTTCAAATGGTGAAAGAATTCAATATTCTGGCCGTGATTTAGTCATTTCACTTCCACCTCTGTTCCAAATGATTAAATCAAAAAATTGGGAGAAGGAAAAAGATTTCTTTCAAAGACTTAAAGCTCTTAAAGAACCTATTCTTCTTTACGATAAAGAGGATATCGATATTGGAGCCCCTTGTAAAGTAATAGAAATTTCAGATATGAATATAAAATTTTTAGAAGGAAGAATGGAAAAAGAAAGACTATCAAATCAGATTGATGCTATTATTCTCGATTACCCTTTCCATATGATTAATATTAAGAAGGAGATGGGATTAGGAAACATTCTTTCCTTAAAAATATTTGATAGGGGGATAAAAAATAATTATATTGGTTTATAATTCCAATATAATCACTTGTTATATTTTTATTAACCTTGTTTTGAAATTACCTCAGAACGGATGCTTTTAGCTCTATCTTTCCTTTCCTCTAAAGATTCAGCTAAATTTACTAAAGATTTTTCTGTGAGGGATATTTCATTATCTTTTTCTTCTAATTTGGATTTCAACTCCCCCATCTTCGTTTCAAGTTGTATTAACTTCTCATTAACTCTTCGAAATTCGCTGGATGTCTCATCTTGGTCTTTTAGATTAGCCAACTGCTTCCATTCTTCTTTAAGTACGTTCATTTTTCCTTTTTCAATATTTAAAAGTTCTTGTTTCATATTAGTTAGATGTTTTTGTTTTAATTTTAAACTCTCTTCTCCGACCTTTATTAATTCTTGAAATAAAGATATTATTTCAGGATTTGTCTCACTCTCTTCAAGATATCTTTTTACAGGTTCTTCTTCATACGCAATAGCAGCATTTACTAGTCCAAAATCGCCTGAAATAGATCCTCGTTGAACTTCCCGTGCATATTTTTTGAAAATTTTCTTAAAAGAATTTAAATGCCTCCCAATCTCTATTTCTAGCTCAGTCATTCTTATTCCCCTTTCCCTAGAGTTTCTTAATACAGGATCTTCAAAAAGTTTTGAAATATCATTTTCTAAAGTCTGAATTTCATTTGAAAGGGATTCACGATCTAATTTTATAGCCTCCAATTCTACTTCAGTTGTTTCCTTCTTAATTTTCAGCTCTTCCACATCTTTATATAACCCATCTAAATCCTCTAGAGCTTTTATAACGGTATATTCTGCTTTCTGTAACTCTCTAAGATCTTTTAAATCAGAGTTTAATTTTGAAATGGGACCATATATCCCTCTTTTCTTAAGCATGAAGTCAAGTCCCATTATTGAATCTGTATTCTTTTGTTCACGGGTTGTATCATTCATTAAGCGAGATAATGATCTAATAAATTGATTAAAATCATTAAAACTTAAATTATTTTTAGGATTCGGAATATCAAACTCGTCAAACTGGTTATAAAGAAAATGAACAAGTGAATTCATTGCTTTCAACGATCTAAAGTAAATTTTTCCTTTTTTAGTAATTTTTTGAACCCCCTCTTCAGTCAACTGAGGATCAGTTTCATCTAAAAGTTTTTTACTTCCCTCACGAACCTTTTCGGCTTCCTTTTGGACACTTTCCCGAATTCTACGACTTTTTTCATAGGCGATATTTATTGTTTTAAACATTTGTTTATTAATTTCTTCAATATACTCCGCTATTTCGCTTTTCGACAATGTATCACCAGTTCTACCTTTTTTTCGCGTAATAAAGTGAAGAGATAAATAATTCTTCCAGTCGGGTAATCATCAACTCAATATTCGCTTTTTCCTTCCCTTGTTTTTTAACTCCTATTATTAAATGATTAATTTCATTATTATTGGAATCAAAATTCATGACTCCTGATAAAACAGGACGAACATTCTCCCAAATCTGTGGAATTACAGCTGATAATTGTTCAAATTCTGTATCTTCCATGTCAACTATTGATTCATTACTTCTTTTTAGTCCAGTTAATGGAAAACCATTTTCGTCACTAATAAATGATGCTATTACTAGATGTGAGTCGCTTCCCCCAGTCATTTGTTTAGAAAGGATAGCACGTAAGGATAATCGCATTTGACTCTCTAGATTTCGTTTCAATCTGCTTTCAACCTGCTAACTTTTCTTTATCCTAAGGATGTGGAAGATTTTTTTAAGAATTTTCGGTATATTATCTTTTTAAAATTCTGGGTTGTCTTTTACCGGAAAAATTTGTCATGTCGAAAGGATAATATTTTCAAAGAAAGCAAACTCAAAACGGCTAAGTTTGAAAATTAAAACTAATTCAAAGCCCTAATTGACGTGAAAGACCAATGTTTCGAGTAAAATTCACGAAAAAACATATTTATTCCTATATTTCGCTTTTATTCTTTATTATTTTAACCTCTTCCCAGATATTCTTAATAAATGGATTTATCCCTATT
Source organism: Candidatus Hodarchaeum mangrovi (assembly GCF_975850365.1). Taxonomy (NCBI): domain Archaea; kingdom Promethearchaeati; phylum Candidatus Hodarchaeota; class Candidatus Hodarchaeia; order Candidatus Hodarchaeales; family Candidatus Hodarchaeaceae; genus Candidatus Hodarchaeum; species Candidatus Hodarchaeum mangrovi. The sequence goes on from NZ_CDLCQJ010000023.1 coordinate 15,860, forward strand.
TTCGGGGCACAAGATAAAGAAGAGATTATAGAAGATTCAATTATTCCAAACACTCTAGTAAGTAAAATTACTAGTTCAACATATTTTATTGGTAATTATACTTTTGATCTCGAGAGTCTGTATAATTATGTTAAATCTTTATATGACGATAAAGAAGCAATATTTTCTGAAGCCTCAAATGGGTATTATACATCTATTGCCACTTTTGAGGCTCTTTCAATATTACGGTTTTTTGGATTAGATTACTATCTATTTGGCCCTGATTGGCAGAAAAAAGAAGATGCTATTTCAAATAAACTTCTTGTGGATTTAAAGGATAAAGATTCTAATGGATATCTCCTATATGATCCTGAATCATCTGATATCAATGTTCTTTCACTAGAAGGAACCTACGGAGTTTTTGCCTCACTATGGGTTATGAATGAACTTTTTTTGCTAAAGCAAAGATCAATTAATTTAGTTGATTTTATTATCAATACAGTCTTTAATAAATCCGATAATTCATTTCATGAAATCGGAAGAAAATCATCTATAAAGGCAACATTTCATGCTCTTACTATTCTTGACCTGGTTTATAAGTGTGTAACATTACCTGAACTTAGGGATACTGTAACTACTCCTGTTGTTACTCAAAACGTAACCGATTTTATGGATAACCATTCTTTAAATATTTTTACATTCTTAGATAACCATTGGTCAAATAATTCAATTTTTGAATCTTCTGATCAACGTAAACTTATCGAAAATAACTGGTATGCTTTACAATCAATCTCTATTCTCGAACGGTTTGCCAAAATTATAATGTCGCCTCTCCCAAAGACTTTGATAGATTATAAAGCCTCAATAGTTAATTGGATTAAGGGATTAGTTGTCTCTGAAGGAACTACAATGGGTGGAATAACAGTATCTCCTTCTAAAATCAGTACTCTTTCAGAAACTGCATTAAGTTATGCCATATTAAATCTTCTTAATGCTACAAACGAACTGAATCATTCTGAAACACTTAAGTTTGTGTATTCGTCTCAATTTCTACGAAGAGAAAATAGAACGTTCACTGCAACGGAAGAATCGGATATTGGAGGATTTAGTTCAAATAACATTACTCACAGTAAAACTTATGTCAATAAACGAGTTAATATTCATGATACTTATTATGGTGCATTAACTCTCCTTCTAACTGGTGATTTATATTCATCTATTGATTTAGATCTAAAAACATCACACTATGAAGATAATATAAACATTAATCAATCAAATTTTATTATTCAAGGAAATATAGCTGAAATTAAAGAAGGTTTTACTGTTTATAATTACAAGCCACATGGATCATTTGTAGTAAATAGTTTTATTGATAATTGGAATTTAACCCATTCTTCATATTTAGAAACAAATTCAGCATTTATTGGTAAATCTAATGCGATATATGTTGTGAAATTAGAAAATGACACACTAGCTAATTATAACTGGATGCTAGGTCCCCATCAAATGATAAACCAATTAACTATACGAAATCTCCCAGTTATACGTCCTCCTACTTTTAATTTCACTTCGGAGATCTTCGTTGGTTACTCAACGGTAACAAGATTTAATAATTCAATGATTAAGCCAGGTGATAATGTAACGGTTTCTATATTTCTCCAAAATCGAAGTGTATTATCTTATTCTGTTGAAAATATCACACAGGGGACTATTAGTGCTAATTTAACAACTCCAACTAACAACACAACATCATTTTTTATTAATAAGGCTATTAATGAAACATCGAAATCTATAGACTTTATTTGGAATTTAACCAAAGATAGTGTTCTTGGTTCATGGAAAATATCAATTTTTTACAATAATGGTAGTTTCAAGCAATTTATTTCTATTTTTGTAGAAGTTGATGATGAAATTTTTCTTTATAATATCTCAAAACTACCAATTTATTATCCAGGTAATGAGTTGAATCTTAATGTATCATTGAAATATAGCTCTGGGGCTTTCACAGCTAGGGCAAATGCATCTTTAATTTTTTCGAGCAATATTACATCTAATAAGAAGTTTATGGTAAAGTTATCTTACCTAGGTGGAAATGAATATTCTACAAATGAAAATTTTTGTCCTCTTCAATTTTTATATGGTTACTATAATGTTTCAGTTGAATTCACATGGAATCAGTCATCTGGTTATAAATTTGAAATTATAGAAAATGATAGCCTGCCTTTAATACGAATTGAAGGAATTCCAACCATTACCAATGCCTCCCTCAAAACAGAATATCGAAATATTACTCAAATAGACAATATTACAATATATATTGGAGAAACAATAAATTATTCATTAAGAATCGGTTTTTCTACTCCAGGTGGAGTTAATGAAATTAAAAATTCTTCCCTTATTAGTATAAATGCAGGAATCATTAATAATTCTCTTCCAGCTCAATTTATTCAAAACTATAAAGTAGTTTATTCAAATGAAACAATACATATTAGTGCCCAAGTTAATCCAAACCTTCCAATTGCTACATTTGGATCCAGATTTCGCATTAAATCAGAATGGAATAATTCTTTTGTTTTCATTCGTGATCCAATTAATACAAGCAATCCCTTAAATTATAATTTCACTTTAGATGGAAAATTGGTTATTACTGAAGTTGATTATGTTGCTTCAGATTATGAAGAGGGATTATCTACTTTTGCTCTTGATACTACATCTGTTCTGTCCATTTCTTTCAGAATTGGAAATGAAAAATTAAATAATATCTCTGTTCCTAATCTCAATCTTTTTGGAATTTTGGACTATTTAGAACATCCAGGGAAGTTTAATCAATCTTTACCTAGTATTACAACTGCATTAGACCAAAATGAGTCTGCTATATACTTTTTAGCGTTCCCAACGACGAGTTTATCTCCCAATAAATATGAAATTACTATTTATACACATACTGCTTTAAAAGCTAACACATTAGTAGGAAAATTATATCCTGGCTTTAAAATAATAAAAACTTTCAACCCTCAACCACCTATTCAGCCTTATGAACTAATTATAATTATTCTCGGCATAAGTTTCATTGGCCTGGCTTATGTAAACGTAAAAAAGTTTCGTTAAAAAAAAATTAGAATCTCCTTTGACCATCTGGTAACCCAAAGTTCAAGGAATTCAATAATTTCTTTTATTTCTTCTTTGGTTGGTGATTGAAGATGAATTCCAAACAAGACAATTATATTTCTCTGAGTGATCTTTGCTATGGTACGTGCCAAAATTCCTGCTACTTCTGCATCACGATGATGAGGAAGTGAGAAAATATGATAATTTGCTGATTTTTCACCAGTAATCCGCAAATATGGAACTCCTACTCCTATACCACCTAAATGATCATTTGGACCTTCTATATTAACTATTAAATCTTGACCTTTAAGATATACTCTGAGGTTGAAAACATACTCCTTAAATTTTGTACTCTGTCGAAATATTTCTTTCAGAAATAATCACAACCGAAAAATGATGAAAAACATGAATTTCTGTTTGGATTAAGGTGATTCTGTATCTGTCAAAATTTTAAGATTAGAGCAGAAAACCTAAATTTTGAATAGGATAAGTCATATATCCACTATCTAGAATTACCTTTAAGGAATTACATTTTCGATAAGAATTATGAACTATTCTTCAAGACTTGAGATGTCCTCCTCTAGGACTCTATTCTCTTTTATTAGTCGGAGTTTTTCAGTTTCTAAGTTTTCTAGATTTGTTTTGGTATTTTTTATTTCATTTGCTAATTCCATGTCTCTTTTCTCAATTGTAACCTTCTTTTCATTCAATTGAGATCGAATCATCTCTAAGTTTGCTATTTCTTCATTAAGAGATGTTTTTTTCATTTTCAAATCCTGAATTTTCGTTTCATATTCAAGTTTGTTCTTCTTAAGATTTTCTTGAAGATTTGAGAGATCTATTTGTAATTCTTCTATAGTTTTCCCTTTTTTTTCTTTTGATTCTACAATTAATTGTTCTACTCCTGGAGGAGAACATACTGGACAAGGTGCTCTTATAAAATAAGAACCACATCGTTGACATGTAGGCATTTTTAGTTTTCTCCTTCATTATTACTCTTTGTCTTAATATAAGTTAATTTCTCTTGTAATTCTTCTTTTCGTGATCTCAATGATTCTATTTCTTGTCTTAATAATTGTTGATTTTGTTTAAGTTCGTTTTTCATAGATTCATTAAGTTTGACACGAGACTCAAGATCAGAAACTTTAGTTTTAATACTATCAACCTCAGTCCTTAATTTTTGTTCTGTTTCTTCTAGATTAGTTAATTCTCCACCAATATTTTTTAGTTCCGATTCTTTTTCTGCTGAAAGAATTTTAAGTTCATTTTCTCCTTTCTCTATTGAATCTAAAAGTTCTAATGGGTCAATGATTCGGACATTCTTTGATTTTTCAATCTCTATTGTTCTCACAGGGGAATTAGGAGAGTCTTCTGGAGTGCAATGAGGACAAGAGCTTTCTGAGAAATAAGATCCACATTTCGAGCATATTGGCAATTATTTTCACCTAATTTAATTCTAACATATGATTCTATAATTACTACATCAAGAGAGGTAAATTCTCAATGGTGCTAGCCCATCTTAGATCTGATCTTTTTCTTTATAAAACTATCAAATTATATTCTTTACCTGATAAATAATAGATATACATAAAGAGTAATTAAACGATAAAACGATTATATATCGATTTAAATTGAAACCCAATTAGGTTGTTGCATAACAGTGAGCTCTTTATATAATATTCGTTCAATTGTATCTACAATCATACTACCGTTTAAACAAGAGAACACTGTACAAATTTTATGTTTTTCACGTGGAAGATTAAATAAGAGAAAACCAATTTACAAAGGTAGAATTGAGTTTTTGTTTAAACATGATTCATTATGGAGACCACGACGAATATTATGGGAAGAACAGGGAAAATGGAAAGCATATCCCCCTAAAAATACTATTCAAGAAATTTTTGTGCAATCAAGTATTATTATTTTAGATAAAAACCTCACCTCGAGAGAGAAAGAGGGGATTAAAAATTATTGTCATGATTTTGCTATAAAGACCAAGCTTATAGAAGGTGAATTGTGTCCATTTTGCCTAATTCATGAAGAAATTACTTGGTTATCAGCCTCAGATAATTATTTAGCGTATAATCGAATAATTTGTAAGTCCTGTGCAATTTCTGAATTAGAAAAGGAATTAAAAGCTAAAAAAGTGGATTTATTAGCTAGTCCAGGGTTTAAGAGATATGCTCTTAATTTGCTTAATAGATTTCAAGATTCTAATGTGGTTGCTGAATTTCTAACGAAGGGAGATTCAGACTTAAGTGAAATTACTATGGTTAATCAGATTCATCAAATGTCAGTTACAGAAAGAAACAAAACACTTCAACCAGTATCAAAGTTTGAACTTCCCTTAATTATTTCCCAGTCATTAAAATTACGAAATATTAATTTTTTCCTCCCGATTCAAGTTTTAGCTTTAAAAAAGGGTTTATTGCAAGGAAAAAGTCTTCTTGTGATTGCGAACACCAGTGCAGGAAAAACTTTGATTGCAGAGATCGCAGGAATTAACCATGTTATGTCTTTGAAAAAAATGATTTATATCGTTCCCTTAGTTGCCTTGGCAAATACTAAATTTGAAGATTTCAAGAATTATTACGGTTCTCAAGTCAAAGTAGGACTAAGAATAGGTAAGTCACGAATTTTCGATTCTGAAGAAGAAAGAAAAGAATTTTATGCAAATCGATATAGTATAAAGGACTCAGATATCATTATTGCCACATATGAAGGTCTTGATTTGTTGTTAAGAGCTGGAGATATTGATTTTGATCAAATAGGGTGTATTATTATCGATGAAATTCAATCTCTAGCAGATCCAGATCGAGGCCCAACTCTTGATTGTTTAATAGCAAAAATTCGAACTTACACAAAAAAAGCACAGATTTTATGCCTTTCAGCAACTATTGGAAACCCCATAGAACTAGCACAAGATCTTTCTTTAGATTTAGTAACTTATGATCAGAGACCAGTCTCTCTTGAACAACATGTACTAATTTCAAGAAGTTTTCAAGATAAACTACGTCAAATCTATAATTTAATAAAAAAAGAAACCCAGTTTGTATCTTCGACAGGATTCAGAGGTCAAACAATAATTTTTACAAATTCACGAAGAAAAACAGCAGAAATCACTGATTATTTACAAGAATGTGGAATAAGAGAAGCAAGAGCTTATCATTCAGGACTTTCTTATAAACTTCGAAAACGAATTGAACAAGCGTTCACAAAGGGAGAATGTCCTGCAATTGTCAGTACATATGCATTAGGTGCAGGAGTCGATTTTCCAGCATCACAGGTAATTTTTGAATCCTTAATGATGGGAAATAAACTTCTCGATCCGAATACTTTTACCCAAATGCATGGAAGAGCTGGAAGATTAGGAAAACATGATCGTGGCCGAGCTGTTCTGTTATGTTTAGGAGAATCAGTTTCTTCTCTTGATGCACGGAGTGAAATAGAAATCGCATTTGAACTTTTGAAAGCAGAACTTATTTCTATCACTCCTAATTATGATGAAAACTCATGTGGGGAACAAATATTATCAATTTGCTCGTCTAAACCTCAAATTTCTCCTAAGGAAGCTTATAGAATATATAATAAAATGATTGGAACAAAGAATTTTAATTTCAGACATGTCACCAATAGTTTGATTCAAAATTCATTAATAAAAATAAAAACACATAACAAATTAAGATATCTAAACTTAACATCTTTGGGTCGTGCAGCAGTCTTATCATTTTTTTCTCCATTAAAAGTAATATCAATTAAAAAGCATATTCAAAGACAGGAACACTTTTTATCTATTGCTCTTGAATCTAATCCTCCTCAGAATGTTTATATCTCACGAAAACTCCATACTTATCTAGAAAAGACTTATCATATGCGCTTTTCAACTCGACTTATCAATAGTCCTGTTTTAGATGTTATGACTTCGTCCTTGCAGGGAAAAGAAGGAACAGAGCTAAATAAATGGTGTTTAACTTTATTTTCTAAATGGACTCAACAGATCTTTAATTGTAAATGTAGAGAAAATCCATATTGCGATCATGGATCTCAAAGGATTGGTAAACTAATCCTTGACGAGAGACTTGCAGGGAAAGGAATTAACCAGATTTCTGCTACAATGAGTAGATATGAGTTATTACTTTATCCAGGGGATATTCTCTCATTTTTGAACAATTTAATCCATGAATTAGAGGGAATTGAACGTATAGCACAGGCTCTCAAGAACCTAAAACTTGCTAAAACAATAACAATCATGATAAATAAGATTGAAATCCCTCCAAATTGAAACTCATATATAATTATGTCTCTATTCCTAGTTATTTCGTGAAGAATGACTTTTCCAATATTTTAAAAATAGTCCTAAGCCTGCAAACGCTATTAGAAATCCTACAATATAAAAAAAAGCTGAAATAACATCACCTGCTGTTCCTCCAAATCCTGCAAGAAATAATCCAATAATAATTAAAAAACCGCCAAGTATTCGCTCATCCATATTCTACACCTAAATATTTAATTGTGTTTATTAACTACTTTATTAAAAATACTGATCAACTATGTCTTTCTATCTCTCCTGTTATGAGTTCCTGCATATAATCTCGGTATTCATCTAGTTTATGCAAATTAATTGCCTCAGCTCGCGCGGAAATAACTGGCTCAGTACCACTTTGACGAATAAGTATCCATCCATCATCAAATTCTGCTCTTATACCATCAATAGTAATAGAATTTACTGCTTCTTTTGAAAGTAATTCAACCAAATTGGAAACAACTTTAGATTTGATTTCCTCTGGACAATGTATCCGAATTTCTTCTGTTGAAGGGTATACAGGAAGTTGTTCTAAAAGCTCTGAAAAGGATTTGCTGGATTTAGATAGAATTTCAATCATTTTTAAGGCTGAATATACTGCATCATCAAATCCATAATAATCTAAACCAAAATAATAATGACCACTCAGTTCTCCTGCAAAAATTGCTCCTTTTTTTAAAAGGGTTTCATGAATCCAGGAGTGTCCAACCTTAGTAAAGGTAACTGTTGCCCCAATATTAGTAAGATATTCGTAAGTCGCTCTAGAAGTCTTAATATCAATTAAAATCTCTGATTTAGGTTTTTTATTTAATAAATATCTTCCAAAAAGCATAATTACTTGATCAGGCTTTACTATATTCCCTTTTTCGTCAACAAAACCTATTCTGTCTCCATCAGCATCGAAACCAATTCCAACATCAATTTTTTGTTCTTTTATTAATTCAACAAGGAATTTTAATGAAGATTCTTTTGCTGGATCTGGAATCATTATTGGAAATCGCCCATCTGGTTCTGAATGTAGCGATCTAACTATCAATCCTTTCGATTCAAGTAAGGAGAGAATAGGAAAACAAGTTCCATTCCCTAGTTCAACCCCTACGATCAATTTGGAGCTTGGATTAAAAGACTTATTCTGATATGTCCAATATTGTACATTATTTATTTTATCTATATTTAATTGTTTTCCATAACTCATTATTGGGGCAGAGAAAAGTAAATTTTCTTTTAATTTCCTTTTAACTTCCTGAAACAGATTATTTATATGAAATGAAATTCCATCTTCATTGCAAACTTTAATTCCATTATATTCAATTGGATTATGACTTGCTGTTACCATTATCCCTCCATTGATTTCCTTATTATTGACTGCTAAGAAATATATTGTAGGTGTGGTACATATACCAACATCAAGAACATTACAACCAGCTTCCAGTAATCCTGTCGTTAGTGCTGATTTTATTAAAGGGGTGGATATTCTGACGTCACCACCTATAACTATATTCCTACCTATGCCAAATTGGTTTCCTAAGCATTTTCCAAGATTCATTGCCGTAGTTGAAGAAAAATCGGTTGGAAATTTCCCTCTAATGTCATAAGTTTTAAAGATATGATCCTGAAAGTCCATCTTTTCACCTTTAACTGTTATTTTAGATTAAATATATTCATCTAATGTAGGTTTTTTTGGATATATTATATCTTGGAGAGGTTTCCATTCCCAATTATAACGGATAAATGTGTATTTACGGTCATAAATTCTCTTATGATTTTGTTGAAAGAAGTTCATAAGGTTTTTATCTTTAACATTTGGATATCCTAGTCCAAGTGTATTCTCAGGAAGCTGTTCTTGTCTCTCTATTTCTCGTAATTTTTGATCTCTAATGAATTTAGCGATAATAGAAGCTACTGAAACAATAGGAAACAGCTGGTCAGCTTTTTTTGATATAAAAACACTTTTTTTAATTAAAGATTTATCATTTAAAGAAAAACCAATCCCGTGTTTAGTTAGAATGCGTTTGTACCAAAATTCTTTACCCAAACTATGAAAATACATCTTTAATTCGTGCATGGTATATTTTGGGTTGGAAATCGTGTCAATCTTCACAGTTTCACTACATAGCCCAAGAATTAACCGACCAATAGCTCTAATTTCAAGTAAATTCAAATTATCCTTTGGTCGTTTGTCTAACACATTATCAATTTCTACTGCTGTAATTTCCTCTACTTTATATTCGATTGAAGAGTCTTGTAATAATTTCGCTAGTTTTTCTCTTTCTTTTCTCCCCTCAATTCCTTGAAATAATTTAGAATCCTTTATACCTTGAGTTTGATTTAAAATATCCTCTTGAAAGGTGACTCCAACGATTATTAACGGACCAAAAACACTCCCTCTTCCTGCCTCATCTATCCCAGCTATTATTTGAGACAAATCAATCTATTCCAGTTATTTCAAGAGCATTAATAAGTGCTGATTTTGTTATTCCTTCCGAAAGTATAGTATAACGATTTGGACGAATTTTTTGAGCAACATTGACTGCATTTAAGAAAATATCCCTATCTAGTTTTAGATCTTTCAATGTTAAGGGTGCTTTGACTCTTTCCAATACATTTTGGATTCTTTGCCAATCTCCACCATGTAAATACATCATCAATATAGATACTAATCCAGTCTTATGCCCATGAGCGATATTTAATCTCTCTTTTTCTGCAACTTTATCCAGAGCATGACTTACTAAATGTTCTGACCCACTTGCTGGTCTTGAAGATCCTGCTATACACATTGCAACCCCAGAACTAGCCAAAGCTTTCAATAGGTCTCTTGCTCCCTTTTCACTAATAAAACCCTGACCTAATGACGAAACCCTATCTGAGACCAAAGTTGCAGTCATTTCTGCAAACGTTGCAGCATAAATATCAAACTTTTCGCCTTTTAATCTGTTTGCTAACCTCCAATCTCGAATTGCAACCCATTTAGATAAAACATCACCTACTCCAGCAGAAATTGATGCTTCAGATGCTTGGGAAACAAGTTTTGTATCTCCTATTATTGCTAAAGGCGATGTTGGAATATAACTTGGAAAATGGCCTGTTTTTCCTTCTCTCTTTATTTTTTCACGAAGAAGAAAATTAATATATGGACTAGAAAAACCATCATGACTTGCATTAGTTGGAATAGCTATATAATCCCTTTTAGCGATGCTAGCAATAACTTTGACATAATCTATTATCTTTCCTCCCCCTACAGCCATTAACTGAGTTTCGAAATCGGGTAAGTTAGTAGCATAGTTATTTAGATCTTCCAAAGTGATAGAATTAGAAAGAGAAATATGATCATATGTAATATGATCTTCTAATTCAGGTATAACTAAGTCATGAGTGATTTTTTGTGTTTCAGTTTTTCCACTGAAAATCATGATTTTTGATATACCAATGTCGTCACAAACGCTTGAAATTTTCTTGATAGCATTCGGTCCAAAAGCTACTCTTCTAGAAACTACAATCTCTTGTATAGAGTTAATATGTTTATCCTCCTAACAAGGTTTTTTATAATTTTTATCTTTTCTCTTGAGTTCTTAATTCATTTTTTTTCTATTATTTCCAATTTCTGATTCATCAGATGAAATTTTTTTCTTTATCCGGAATATTTCCATACCACCAAGCTTTAAAGAGGCAATACCCCCTAAGACTCCTAGCATTATAGTTTTTGCAAAACGATCAATGAGAGCAATACTTACTGCTCCACTACCAGGATAATTAGGTGTTCCATAAAGAATTATCGCTACTACAGCTTCATACTCTCCCATGGCTCCGGGTAAAATCGGAATAATAAATGTTATATTTCCTGCACACGACGCTGCTATTACCCATGGGAGATCAATAACATTCAAATATCCTTCATGAGCTGGAAAGACAGTGAATGCAATAACATACAACATTATTCCTTCAATTATCCATATGGAAGCTGAAGTGATTATTCCTGAAATTAAAAGATTTGGTTTTAATCGAAGATCATGTAATCCATTTTGAAAGGAGTTATAAACCGATTGAAGTCTTTCACTAATAAATGACGGGAAAAAGTCTATTAGAGTGTTTCCTATATCCGGAAGTATAAGAAGAGCTGCTAAAATTATCAATCCAGCAAAAGAGAAGACAAATAAAAAAATTATAAGCTGCTGAATTATTTTTGAATCGTTAAGAGAGGTAAGAGAGTTTCCAAGTAAAAAAAGAGTTCCTGTTACAACAATAAGTAATCCAATTATACTTAAAACCTGTTCGATTACTATAGATGAAAAAGTATCGGAATATTTGGTATTATAATTTCGTTTTAAAGAGTACATCCTCACTGCTTCCCCAGCGCGAGCAATTGTAAAGAGATTTATCATTAAAGCTGATATAGTGGGAAGAAATAACTTGGTAAAGTTGAGATCAACACCTTGAGCGAGTAATAATAATTTCCAGCGATAGGTACGCACAATCATATCAACAAAATATAGTGAAATAAGTGAAATAGATAATACAAACATACCCCAGAATCCTAATTGGAGTATACTTTCAATAAGCATTATAGGTTGAACATACAATAAAATAATTAACAAAACAACTAATGTAAGTGAATATATTATTAAACTTGTTAACTTATTAGAAACACGCATAAAAACCCTCACATTTCGTCAACTAAGGAAATTCCAAGTATTTTAAGGACATTTTCCATTACTATGAGAAAGCATTCAACTATCAAAATTCTGAATGCTTTCAGGTCTGGAGATTCAGCATTTAAAACAGGAGACGTTTCATAAAACTTATTAAAAGAGGAGGCTAATTCATTTGCATATTTAGTCATTTGAATGGGTTGGAAAACAGACGCGGCCTCTTCAACAATAACGGAAAATCTAAGGAGATCTAATATTAATTGTTTCTCTTGGAGAGAGATTTGTTCCTCATTAATTATATACTGTTTTTTTACCTTATGCTTTCCCATTTTCTCAAGAATCTTATTAGCACGAACATGAGAATAAACTAGAAAGGGACCAGTATCCCCTTCCAAGGAAGTTGCATCTTCAATTCGAAATTTAATTTCTGTTTCAGTAGAAAATTTGGCAAGCCAATAGCGAATGGCACCCACTGATAATTTTAAAGTAATTTCACGTTTTTTAGAATAATCTGACTCTAAATCAGGACGTTTTAAAGAAATCACTTTGTAAGCTTCATCGAATGTGTCTTGGAGTACTGCATCAGCCCAAGCCCTTTCTTCATACCAGTTTCCAGATCTCCCCGAGAAACGGGCATGGGGAGCATTGACATGCTTATAAGATAAATGAAACGAATTTTCATATTTTTCATTCATATTCAATAGTTTTAAGGTGTGTCGCACAATTTCCTGAAGAAATTCTTGTTCTACGCCTATTACATTACAAACTCTGTTAGCTTTTCCGAATTCAATAGATGGATATTTTGCAACATTTAAATTACTACTACTCCAGAGCTTTTTACCTTCACCACTTTCATTTTTTTGTTGAACGATCCCATTACTAATTAATGAAGCTTTGACAATTCCAAACTTCCAAAATTGTAGAGCAACATCATGCGCTACATAAGTTGGAACTCCATTCGATCTTACAAAGATTTTAACAGGGTTTTTTTTATCTTGAAACTCAGGAAGATCACCTAAATAAGCCACAAAGCAACCTTTATTTTCCCCTTTGGTTTCCCAAGTAAAAGAACTATTTTTTTCTAATAAATGTAATGTTTCTTCCCATATTCCTGATTTAGATATGTCTGATTCCCAAACAAGATAATCATAAGTAATTCCATATTGCCATGCAGTTTCTAAATTCACATCTACACATGCTTGGCAAATATTACGCATATAGCTATATAAAATGGGGTCATCTCTCATATTGATCATAATAGCATCTACTTCGTCCCATTTATTCGATTCTTCTAGAAATTTGTTACTTTGTGAATATAATCTCCCAAGCCAAACGTCAAATTTTTCTGATGGGTCTCTAGATAATTCAAATTGAATACCATTAAGAAAACCCCATACTAAAGTAGCTACTTGCCTTCCTAAATCATCAATAAGATTATGAACCTCAATTTCCCATCCATTCCAATGATATAATCGCGAAATAATGTCTCCAAGTATTGCATTCCTTAAATTACCAATGTGAAGAGGTTTTACAGGGTTAATAGATGTATGTTCAATAACGATCTTTTTCCCTTGCCCAGAGTTGTTTTTTCCATAATTATTTTTCTCAAGTTTTATTTTTCTATTTAATTCTTTGAATATCATTAAAAAATTAAAATAAAAATTTATATATCCATTAGCAGATTTAACTTTTTGTATCATACTATTTTCAGATAAATTTTTATTAATATCAAGCGATATGATTTCAGAAATCTGTTTAGGGGGTTTTCGTAGACTTTTAGCTAATTTAAAGGCTATATTTGATGATCTCTCCCCCAGATCAAGAGAAGGAGGAATTTCAATCGATCTTGAAATAGTCTCCATAATATCAATATCAACTGTCATTAACTGTGAGATTGAATGAGAGAGTGCCTCTATGACTAGATTATCAAGCATTATCATCTTCACCGTCTTGCTTGGATATATTATTTTTTTTTAACCCTTTAACCTGTGATAGATTCCAAATAAGATTTACTTAGAAAAAAATTTTGTATCTTTCCAAGTCAAAGCATTGGTTCATATCATACACTTTCTAATTTGAGGAGTTGGTTTTTCTGAGGGTATATATAATGTTTCTAAGAAAAGGTGAAAACCTAATATTTCTACTGATTTACTTTATTTCACCAGTTTACCCGAAATTACATACGGAAAAACTTATACCAGCAAAATAATATATATAGTACAAATTTTTTCTAATGGGTCAGATCATTAAAGCATTATTATGTCCAATTTTTTAACTGAGAAATGGAAGGGCTTCTTATGACTCCTCCTTATTATGATCAACTTGCTGAATGGACTGAATTTGTTCCAGAAAGCGAAATTCGTAGACTTCTTCTAATTCAAGTGAAGTATTATTTTGGTGGAGGAAAACCTGGTAGTCTCCCTATTGGAACATTTCAAAAAATACTCTACCAAATTGCTGAAGAGTTAGAAACAGAAGGTTTAGACATCCTCAATTATGGCCCAACAGGTGGTCTTCCATCTTTAAAAAAGACCTTAGGGAATCGAATAAAGAGAAAAGATAATGTAATTCTCCCAAATGGAGAAGATGACATCTTGATCTCAACTGGCTCTCAACAGATGTTATATGGGCTATTAGACGTTCTTCTTCGGCCAAAAGATGTAATTGTCATGGCTCGTCCCTCTTATTTAGGTTTTGTGGTTCCAGTGACAAAATTAGGGGGAGAGGTTCTCTCAGTCCCCTCTGATATGAATGGATTAATTCCAGAATATGTCGAAAAAGCAATAATTATAAGTGAAAGGGAATTAAAACGTACTCCGAAAGCTGTATACGTTGTTTCCGATTCAGATAACCCTAAAGGAACAACAATTTCGGAAAAAAGACGAAAGGAACTTTTTAATATTGCCACTCAACACGAAATTTTAATAATAGAGGATTCTGCATATCGCGAGATTCAGTTCACAAAAATCCCAGATCCCATAAAGAGTTATGATAAAGAAAATGAATGGGTTGCGTATCTACGAACTAGTAGTAAGGAAGCTGCAGTTCTCCGTCTCGGATATTCAGTTCTTCCAGAAAAATTAATGGATCCCATGATTAAGGATAAAGGCTATCTGGATTTGTGTACACCCTCATTAAATCAAAGAATTTTAGATATTTATTATTCAAATTATATTGATAAAGTTCTAGGCGATATCTTAAGAGTATACAAAGAAAGACGAGACGTTATGCAGAAAGTAATTGATGATTTCTTTCCCTCCGATGGGAGCCGTACAAATCCAACAGGTGGTTTTTTCTTCTGGTATATGCTTAATAATGAGCATTTTGACTCAGCTAAGTTCATGCAAGATGTTGCAATTCCAAACGAAGTTGTTTATGTCCCTGGTCAATCTTTCTATCCCATTAGAGGTTACTCTATTAGTAAGAATGACAATGAGTTGCATGGAAACAGAATTAAAACTAATGGTATGCGATTAAGCTATTCTTATACAACTCCTGAAATCATTCAAGAAGGAATGGAAAGATTAGGGAAACTATTACAGCAAGTGGCTTAATTATTTTTTTTAATTAAATTTTCCTGGGTTAATATACCAAGTGTGCCCAGGATAAGCCCCCTCCTTTAATTGACGCTGAAATATATCAACAATATTATTTATTCCAGTTAATAATGCTAAATCTAACCAATTCCAAGAAACTTCTTGGTTAGATTTTTGGGGAGCAAAACGTCCAAAGTTTAAAGAAAGCATTATTTCTCTTGTTCGAATCGATCTTCGTAACTCAATATTTTTCGAATTTTCTTTAAGCTCTTCTATTTGAGCATTAAGGATTTGTTCCTCTGATGAAAAAATTCCTCGTAAATAATTATGCATGTTTTTTAAAGATGTAACAATCTCCTGTGATTCTGAACTGTTATTAAATATCTCAAATATGTCATATACTTCCTTTTTAAGTATTGGAGTTTGATTATCATTCGCTGCGGTGACCCCCCATGGTGTATTATAAAAAATACGGTTAGAACGTATTAGAACTGGAGTGGGTAATTTTAATCGCCGCATCGCAGGAATTACAGCTGAATAATATTTCGTCTCTCCACCTCCTCCTATGTGGACAAATATAGGAAATGTGATGCAATTTACTACTGCTCTTGAATCAGATCTAGGAGTAATAATGGTAGCTATATCTGATAAATCAGGATTTACACTATTGTATGTATAATCATATTCCTCATTACAATTTGTACATTTTCCTACTAAAGTTCCAGGTTCACGAATCCTTAATTCGATTCGAGTCTTATTTATGCATCGGGAACACTCCATAAAAAAGGGTACATAATCATGACTTCGATAAGGAAGCCCTGGAGATATGTTTTTATCCATTAAATAGTTGTATATGTCATTAAGGATCTGAATATATGTAATACGGTTTTGTTCTGTAAGAAGAAACTCAAAACCAGAAATAACCAACTTTCTATACTCTAAATTACTGGATGGTAAGAGAAAAAGCTGTTTATCACTTATTACATTAAATAATTGACTCCAAATCCTTTGAATCCAATTTGAAAAATTATTACTTGAAATAGCTTTGCTATAAATAAGATTAAACCAAGAATTAAAACGTTCAAATAACAATTGACGATATTCAAGCTTTATATTTGCGTATTTGAACAAGAGTCTTAAATTTTCCTGGATTTTTACCCTATTCTCCTGAAACCAAGACTCAGAGGGAATCGATACTTGATGTATTGGGGTTAAAGCAGGCAATGTAAGAGTTGAATCATTTAAAGTTAAACCAGAGGAGGAATTGGATTGAGGAAACCGAGCCACAGTTAATTCATTTTGAATAGAATCATGATCACCAATAAAAAAGAGGGTTCCTAAATTCGATAGCTTTCCCAGCCATTCTGTTAGAGCTACTTTGTTAAAAATAAATACAGGGCCACCCAAAAATAATGGTTGATGACTTACTTCAATTATTCCATTATTTATTTTTTCAAGAGATTCTTTAACACTAGAAGTCAATGTACCATATTTTCGATGGTTTTGTGTGGCAATTTGTCTTAATTTCTCAAGATTTTCTTCATAATCTTGAAAATTTAAGGGTGCATATTGTTTTTCTAAAATTTTACCGATTTGTGAAAAAGATGATGGAATTTCTCCCCAAAATTTTAAACTAGTGTTTGATGGATTGCCTAATGCTGCGTTTCGATATATATCTAATAATGATGGTTCCCTGCTATCCAAAATATCCCTTTCCTAATGTTTTAAGCTTAAAACTAAATTGATTAAGCATCTTCTAAATCTATTCATATTACTTTTTTAATGTAATAGGTATAAAATGTTCCATTGAGGTAAAATTTCTACTTAGACTTAAATCCATAAGAATCCAAGTAGATTTTACGATTCTCAGAGTTTGAAAATTCTTTTATATCTTATAATGAAGTAACATTTAGAATAAAAGATACTCTTTATTAACTTCATGATAATTCTAAAATTCCATGAAAAAAACTGTTTAAAGCTGTTATTTGGAGAGATTTACATTTGAAATTATTGATTCACCTAATAAGAAAGAGAAGAGCAATATCCCCGGTTATTGCTGTAATTTTGTTGATTGGGTTGGCAGTAGCTGCAACAGCAGCTATATTTATAGTCGTGCTCCCGCTTTTTCAAGCTACCACCGATCTGGAAATAGCTGATGCGTTTGTTGAATATGATGATGATTATACACGGACACTTGATCAGGGTGTAGGTTATGGAAAAGGTACTGTAATTCTGACAAATGCTGGAACTGGTTCAGTTGATGTGGTCTCAATCATGATATATTATGCCACGCCTTTCACAGAAATTTGGACAGAAATAACAAATGCAGGAAGTATACAAGGAATTACTAATGATGATCCATATACGGTCAATCCTCTCGCTACAAACGAGGAACTGACCATCCGCTTTACCATTCCTGTAGAAAACTATGATAATGCAGTTCTCTATAAGATTGTCGTTACAACTGATGAGGGTGATAAATTGGATACAAGCAAGACAGCAATTGTCTCAGAAACAGATATGCAACTTTCAAAAGATCGCCCAGCAATCTCCTTCTCCGCAGCTACTTTAACACCTAGCGGGTACATTCGTAGAACGTATGATGTTGGACCAATGTCTGTTTCTGATAACTCTGGTATAAAAAATGTTACTTATTCTGTTTATTCCTCTCCAGGAGGCTCTTTAATAAGAACAAAAACTATTACAAGTTCACTTTGGAAATGGAGGTGGGAAACATTTAATTTTAGTGCTGAAGGAGAAGATAATGGAAATTACCATGTAATTATGACTGTAAATGATTATGGTGGACTCTCAGCTAGCACAGGACAAATAACTTTTACAATCGACAATGATTATGTAAAACCAACTATTACTAATATTGTAGGATCCAGTACAAAAAATGGAGTTAATATTGCAGAAGTTGGAGAATCATTTTCAGTTTCAGCGACTATTACTGATTCAGGATCCGTTGTTTCAGCTGTGAATCGTGCTTTTATCTATTATAAATTAAATTCTAGTGTTACCTATTTCTCAACTGCAATGCTAAAAGGATCAGGGAACACATGGACTGGAAATATCCCTGCAGTATTTATAACTAGCGAAGCACTTTTAAAGGATATTGATTATTATATTAGAGCTATTGATGATGATGAGAATTTTAATCAATCCGAGTTAAAGTTAGCTGATACAATTGACACAACAGAACCCAATTTTTATTCTCATGTATTTGAAGGTGAATCAATAACAGGACAACCAACTCTTGTGGGAGAAGAAAATCTGCCATTAACTATATCGGTAGCTGTTGAAGATAAG
>NZ_CDLCQJ010000024.1:0-5643 GCF_975850365.1 Candidatus Hodarchaeum mangrovi
GGCTACCTCAACTACTTCAGGATTCATTCCAACTCGTTTCATTAGTTTCTTCCATGTTGGACCATGTAATCGAGGAGAACATGCAGATACAACAATTTTATTTATACCCTGTTCCTTGATAGCTGTTTCTATTTCGACTTGTCCTGGATCTGAACATGTATATGTATTAACTTGTACAAGTTCTACATTTGGCATTGTTTCAATTTCTTTAGCAATTTCATCAATATCTACACTCCCTGCTATGTTTTTTCCGCATTTACAAAGAAAAACTCCGATTTTTGCCTCTGGTTCAGCTGTTACTTTTTCTACACTTTCTGTCATCGAATTATTCACCAGTTTATTTTGTCTTACTTTGAGCTAGTTGATTAAGTCTTTCTAACTTCTGAGTAAAGCCTTCCCGTGGACTATTAACAAACTCACCACAGATAATTTTCTTCATTTCATGTGAATATATCGCTTCATGGGGAGGGCAATCCTTCTTGATTACAACTAAATTTTTCAGCCACTCTAGCATTTGAATTGCGTCTCCAAGTTTATTCTTTCTACCATATTGGGTAAAACAAGGAGCAAGTACCTCAATAAAACTGAATCCAGGATTATCCATTGCTTTCATAATGCTAGCCTTTAATCTAAGAGTATCATAACCAGGCCAACGAGCAACATACGAAGCTCCAGCAGCTGCTGCTAATGATACCAAATTAAAAGGAGGTTCAATATTACCATAAGGTGAAGTTGCAGTGAAATCTCCAATGGAGGTTGTAGGTGCAACCTGACCACCAGTCATGCCATAAATACCGTTATTATTACAAATCACGTTAATTTCAACGTTTCTACGACAGGCGTGAATAAAATGATTACCTCCTATAGCAAAAAGATCTCCGTCTCCTGAAAGGACAAATACTTCCAATTTCGGATTTGCTAATTTTAATCCAGTGGCAAATGGAATTGCTCTTCCATGAGTAGCATGAAAAGCTGGTGCTTTGAAACAACCACTAGATCGACCAGTACACCCGATCCCAGAAACAATCGCATAATCTTTAGGTGTGAGACCTCGTTCCACTAAACAGCTTGTAATTGAAGTAATTGCTGTTCCAATTAAACAACCAGGGCAGAATATAAATCTATTTAAGTTTAATCTTCCGTGTAATGGATGATCCTCTGGAAAATCTGCCATAAATAGAGTTTTTGACTCATCTTCGTCTTCTAAGGTGGTCATTTCTTCATCTCCTTTAAAATTTCATCATAAATTAAACTAGGACTAAATGGAATAGTAGTGGGAATTGAAATTCCTGAGACACTAAATCCAAGATGTCGAAATCGTTCAACTTCACGAATTATCATCCCATAATTCATTTCACTCACTATAACCTTCTTTATCCCTAAACTCCCAAACTTTTCCATTAAATCCTCTGGAAAAGGCCAAAGAGTTTTTAATCTAGCATAACCAATTTTGAAACCCTTTTCGCGAGCTCGTTTAACTGCCTCAGGATTTCCACGAGAATTAATTCCATAAGATAGGATAACTGTATCAGCATCCTCAAGATAATATCCTTCCCAATCATAAATGTCTTTTCTCGCTCTTCTAATTTTATCACAAAGTCTTTTATTCAGACTGATCTGGGTTTCAGGTCTCATATCAGGGCTACCAGTCACATCATGTGTTAATCCAGTAACATAGAAGTTGTACTCAGAACCAGCTACTGCCATGCCAGGAATAAGATCTTCATCAATTATTTCAAATGGTTTGTAATCACTTGGTGGCACTTGGGGAGGTTTACGATTAATTATTTCAAAATCTGAATGATAGAAAACAGGTTCTTCCATTTGGCCAACAATACCATCAGATGCAACAATAACAGGTGTTCTATATTTTTCTGCGAAATTAAAGGCACGAATAGTAAAATCATAACATTCTTGTACTGAAGCTGGAGCTAAAACAATTATTTCATAATCACCATGAGAAGCCCACCTTGTTTGCATAACATCTGATTGAGATGCTTTTGTAGGTTGTCCAGTACTTGGACCGCCTCGCATCACTGTGACGATAACCATTGGAGCCTCTAACATGAATCCTAATCCAATAGTTTCAGCCATGAGAGAGAATCCTGGTCCTGAGGTAGCAGTCATCGCTTTTACACCAGCATAGGAAGCCCCAACAACTGAAACTATTGAAGCTAATTCATCTTCCATTTGAATAAACGTACCACCAACTTGGGGAAGCCTTCTCGACATGTATGCAGCGATTTCTGAAGAGGGAGTAATTGGATACCCTCCAAAATATCTACAGCCTACTGCGATAGCACCCTCGGCCGATGCATAATTTCCTGTTGCTAAAATTGCTTTTGATTTACTCATTCTAAATAATCACCTAGGAAATATCCTTTTCTAGAATAAAAATCGAGGCTGTAGGGCAAATACGTTCACATTGCTCACATCCTACACATTCATCTGGTTTAATGGTTTTAGCATAATGTAAGACACGGCTGTTAAACGACTCTAGATCAATCTCTAATACGTCTTTGGGACAGAATTCCACACATAATTTGCAACCATCACACTGTTCACTGAATATTCGTACAGTATATTCTTTTTCAGCGCGAGGGGGTGCTAATATGGGCGTCCTTTTTGATTTTAACATTTTATATCCTCTTTAAGGTGACAGAACGCTCTGTCATTCTAACCTGATTATTAAGTTATTTGCAAGTTGGAGTTTTTAAATCTGTTTTTAGGGTGATGCATAATAATAATTAATATATACTTATATATCATAAATTATATGAAAAATCGAATATTTGTTCAAATTTTCAAATAGTCTACCCAAAATAAAGAATAAACCATTCTAAGAATCTCGTCTTATTTCGTATCGATTAGGATTTTTCAATAAAGTAATTAAAGGTTAAATCTATAAAAAAGTTTAATCCTGCAAAAGATGAAGTAAGAGTATCAATAATCGAAAATTGTGATCCTAACAATTAAATTCATTTTTTTAATTACACGAGATTTAAAAGATTTATATATGCAATATTATAAGACATAATACTTAAGAAGAATGAAATAAAATTTTCATTAGAAGTATTAGACACCCTAAATGAGGTTCTTAGATGAAGGCTAAATTTCGATTTTCTGGACGTGGTGGCCAAGGTATTAAATTCCTTGGAAGTGCATTAGTACGGGTCGCAATGGAAGCTAACTTCCATGCAACATTAACCGTTGACTATACTCCCTCTGTTAGAGGCGGACCTATATTCTGTGATGTAGTGATCAGTGATGAACCCATAGCTTATCCCTATTGCGATGCTGACGCAGATTATTTTGTCGCGCTTGATCAAAAAGGATTTAAACGGGCTGCAGAATGTATCAATGAAAATACCACTTCTTACATTGATGCTCATTCAATTGATGATAGTGCTAAGGAAATAATATCGAAAGGGACAATGTATCGGGTACCAATTACCAAGCGAGCTGATGAAAAGCAAGCTACGGAAGCTGTAAACATTCTATCCTTAGGATTCCTATCAGAACAGCTGTTAAAAAGTAAAAAACCTGATCTAAAAGAAGATCAATATATAACTGTGTTTAAGAAAATGAGAAATTCTGAAAATAATATCAAAACATTTCAGTTTGGCAAAGAGCTTTATCATGAAATATTTAATTGATGATCATCCACTATTCTTTTTGAAAATTTTTGAATCAAAAGCCTTTTTTCTTCTTCTTTTTTTTAATCCACCCATATTTGTAGAGGAATCGCCAAGCGACTCTGAACTGGGTTGCTGAAGGTCGTTTCATTAGTTCTGTTTTTTGGTCATCAGAGAGAGTATTAAACATGTTCAAGTAAAGTTTGGCGCCATAGATGTCTAAATCATCTCGGTAATTACCCTTTTCTATCATTCGCATACGCCTTTCTCGAAGCACGATCTCACACATTTCAGGTAGGGTAGTGCCTTCAGGGAATGTAAATCCCTCATCTATTGCGTCTCTCCTTTGGTATTTTCTATTTCGTCTATATCCCGAAATATGAACAAATCTAGGAAACTCTGTTGTGATTGCATCCCGCTCTTCCTGTGACAATGGGTCAAAATTTAACTCAATGGGGTATTCTTCATTCTTCTTCTGCTTCTTCTTTTTCAGCTTTTAACCCTCACGAGATTAACACACAACACAAATCTTACAGACTATTTTTTCGTCTTCCTTGTCTTAATCCACCCATACTTATAGAGGAAGCGCCAGGCGACTCTAGATTGGATTACTGGAGGTCGTTTCATTAATTTGGCTTTTTGGTCATCAGAGAGGGTATTGAACATGTTCAAGTAAAGTTTGGCTCCATAGATGTCCAAAAAATCTCGATAATTCCCCTTTTCTATCATTCTCATGCGTCTTTCTCGAAGCACGATCTCACACATTTCAGGCAGGGTGGTACCTTCGGGAAAAGTAAATCCTTCTCTCATTGCATCTCTCTCTTGATATTTTCTATTCCGTCTGTGTCCTGAAATATGAACAAATCTAGGAAATGCTACTCTAATTGCATCCCAC
Organism: Candidatus Hodarchaeum mangrovi; assembly: GCF_975850365.1. Classification (NCBI taxonomy): domain Archaea; kingdom Promethearchaeati; phylum Candidatus Hodarchaeota; class Candidatus Hodarchaeia; order Candidatus Hodarchaeales; family Candidatus Hodarchaeaceae; genus Candidatus Hodarchaeum; species Candidatus Hodarchaeum mangrovi. The sequence continues at coordinate 4,531 of NZ_CDLCQJ010000024.1, forward strand.
TCCTCCTCTGATAATGGGTCAAAATTCAACTCAATAGGGTATTCTTCATCCCTCTTCTGCTTCTTTTTCAGCTTTCAACCCTCAAAAGAGTAACACACAAAACAATTATAAAAACCTTAATACACAATACTTGAAAATAATTGGTAAATTAAATTTGTGTCTTCATCAGTTATTATACCAGAATAGACCTCAAGAATTATCAAACCTTTAACAAATATTTACCCCCTTACTTCTAAATTATCTCTTTTGATAATAATATTCTGGATATGATAAATATACAAAATCTTTTATCAGGATTCTTGAAAGATACTAAGAAATAATAGTGTATCTTCCAATTATATCCTATTACGTGAAGGAAAAAGAGAACTACGGATAAGAACATTAATATCTTTTAATCTGAGAGAAAATTCTCTCAACAAGTCATTAAAGAACAATCTCTGCTTATTTTGGAATAGATCTAACTCAAAATCGATTTTTCTCTTCTTTATTTAAAAATAATAGGTTTTAAAGAATTAATTATAAAAATTTAGAAATTAGGGTTAAAGAATACAAATCAAGAGAATTTATAATCATTAATCAAAGAAAAACTTCATCTTTTCTCAACATTTCAAAATCTAGGCTGAAATAAACCATTAATGAGAAATATAAGAGGGCTTAGATGACTAATTAATGAGAATCAAGATGTAAGTCTATATTGTTATATTTCAGGGACTCATATATCAGTCTATTTCTGCCATTCTAGCATGATAAAACATCATAAAAAAATTGGCTTAAAAGATAAAATAAAGTCTTCTCTTGTTCTCATTATGCCAATAAAGGATTGAGAAGGTAGAAGTCCGAATGGTCAATAGCTTTATAAATCCATTGGCATAGTGGTACCTGAATAGTTTCAAGAGTTATGATGGACTAAATGGATATGAATTTGCAAATAAGCATCATTAAATTGGTAATAACACAAATAATATCTATTTCTGTTGAAAAAATGGTACTATTCGGAAAAATAAATGTTAATTGTAATACAGTGGATATTTAGGAAGTAATACATATGATTGAAGCGATTAAAACTTTAGATGCACGAAATCTTTCCTGTCCTATGCCTGTCTTGAAGTCGAA
>NZ_CDLCQJ010000025.1:0-26611 GCF_975850365.1 Candidatus Hodarchaeum mangrovi
GTGTTTTCATGATTCTTCTAAATTCCTCTGCTCTCTCGTCCCTTTATTCTGTTACTATACCTTTTGACGGGAATGGGACTGATTGGAAGATTATTTATCGTATTGGAACCTTAGATAGTGCTGGAAATAGTAATCCAAGAGCTTATGATGTTCTAAGGGATGACCCCGAAAGCATTGATCGGAATATTATAAAATATCTTCCTCCTGGTTTACCAGAATGGATTTTATTAGTTGCTGGTGCAATGGTGGTGTTGATATTCATAGGAGCTGTGGTGTATGTAAAATTCATTCGAAAACCTGAAATTGTGGGCCTTGATAAGGAATTAGTATTGAATAAAATTAGCGATGTAACTGAAACAGAAGTCCGTAATACTATGGAACTGCATACTATTGGTATAGTTGTTTCCTTCTTTGATCAACGACATGGACCAATTCCTATAATTGTACTTCCTGAAATATTGAAGGATAACTTCACAAAATTAGTCGAATTGAGTGACCGTTCATTTAGTAGCTGTGGATTTGCTGACAACTTTTCGGTTGAGATTCCCTCAAGTTATGATTTTGTATTAAGTCAAGGGATTAGAATTAGTTCTCTTTCATATGGTTATGCCTTAGAGAGACCTAATTCTCGTGGTGGTCAAGAAAATATAACATTGAATATCCTTGTTCATCAGGATCTTTTCCCTCTTGTTGAATCATTTAAAGATGAAATCAAAACAGAAGTTCATAAGATTCATCTTCACATGGATAAGAAAGAGGAAGAAATGGATGAAATTAATAGAATGATAAAGAATCTGCGTGAATTCATCAGTTATATAATTTTAAGTTATGAAAACATCTATCAGACCACAGAATTAATAAAAGAGGAAAAGTAGAAGAAATTTAAAGGATTTCTAACAATCTCTTTTTCTCTTCATATATTTTTTTTAAATCCAAATCATTTGTTTCAAGCGCACATTCAATTAGAAGCTCATAAATTATAATTTCTAATGGGTGTTTGTCTTGTAATTTATTTAGAATTCTAGTAGCATTTTGTATTTCATTTTTTGAGAGATAAATTAAGACTAGTCCCAACCAACTTTCTAATTTCCTTGGATTATTTTTTATATTTTCTTTAAAAAAGGAAAATGCTTCATCATGCTTACCTTGTTGCCCTAATACCGTAGCTATAGCGTGTTTAACCTCGTATTTGTGTGTATATTCACTAATAATTTCATTAAAAGTCCCATATTTCTCATCAAAATAAATAAAAGCTTCATTTCTGATATCAATATTTGCATCTGCTAAAAGATCCAAAATTTTGAGTTTCAATAAATCATATCGGGAGTAAGATATATCAATCTTCTTCCTTAAATAATTCCAGACTTGACTTCTTACAAAAAAAGTAGGATCACTTATTTTTTGAATTACTTTATTGAAAATCCATTCATATGATGATTCTCTAATATTTATTTCCGATAATAAAATAGATAATGCTCTAATTCGAGCATCTTCAAATTGACTATCAAGATGGTCTGCAATTAGTGGAAGGTTATCTAATAACTGTGTTTCATCTAGCTTGAATATGTAATCCAATACAATTTTCCACGAAATAGTCCGAATATTAAGGATTGAATCAATTAGTAAGTTTTCAATGATTTGCTTTCGTATACTTTTATATTTTGGATTAATTAAATCAAAGGAAATCATTATCTCATTTAAGAGCTTTTCTCGTAATTGCGCTTGTTGAATAATCATTATTTGCAATATAGACATTAGCATCTTTATATCATTCTTTTCTCCAATTCGTCCTATTAAATTGAGCTTTTTCGTATACTTTCTTAATTCTGGCAAGAAAATTATACAAAAATCCTCTGCTAGTTGAGTAAAAATTGGATGACTGGTCTTTTGAAGGAAATCAAATTTTCTTTCAAGTAATATCCAATTTTTAAGCCTCTGATCATCATTACAAGAATCAATTAGATTACTAATATTATCAGGTAAAAAGAGCTTTTCATATTCCGTATCTTGTCCCTTTAAACTCTCTGTATTTAAGGATTCAAATCTATCAATAGGATTTCGGAGGAGTTCGTTGATCATTCTCAGAAATTTTGTTTTGATTTGATCCTTAATATCCTCTTGAGTACAATATCGAATAATATAAGGAATACACGCCTCTTGGACAATCCATCGTCCTTGATTTATAATGCTATGGATTAATTCTGGAGAAATAAAGTCATCTTCGTAATTATAAAGAATTTTAAGAATTATAATTTGTAATTCCTGATCATTACTTGATTTAAGAACTTGAATGGTTATTGCAGAGATATTCTGATTGGTTTTTATTAAATTTAGTTCATGTGATGCCCAAAATACCTCTTTTAAAAACTTAGAGGTTGATTCATTTTCTTCCTGAATGTTAGGTAAAATTTCTACTATATAATCCCTAGTTTCTTGAGGAAAGATGGTTCTACATATTTCCCAGCTATTTTCAAGTACTTCTTCATTATTATCTTTTAACATTGGTTTTAGAAAATGAAAAACAGGTGGATTATTTTCCAAAATGAATTTTTCACATTTTTTTAAAAAAGAACAAATGTTTAATTGAATGTCTTGATCAAGGGGATTTTGAAAATTGATTATAGAAGATATTAATAAATCAAAATGAGAATCATGGAAAACTCCCATCAAATCATAAAGAAAACTCCATGCTTCCGCTCGAACTTCAATATTATTATCAATTAATAGTTTTAGAAGGATTTTTAAGATTAGATCAAAGAGTTTTTCACTATTTACTTCATGTATTAGCTTTTTTAAACCTTTTATTGCAGTTTCTCTGACAATGAAGCTTGAATCATTTAATAATTCAATAATTATTTTGAAGAGGTCGTTTTTGTTATTAAATGCATTATCCCTATCGATTAAGATTTGACAACTTGTTTTTCTAACTTCTGGATGTGGATCGTTAGTTAAATTCATAATTGGATAGATAAGATTCTTATATTGAAGATCCAAATCTAAAAATTTATTTAAAGAGATTGCTGCACTTTCTCGAACTTCCCAATTTTCATCAGCAAGCGCATTCTCAATCATTTCTAAGAAAATTTTATTTTTTTCCTCTGTAATAGGAATCCAGAGTGGCAATGTTTCACATACATTTTTTCGAACCAATGCACTTGTATTCCAAAACAAACCTACAACTTTAGTCCAAAAATGTTCGTCTTCTTGATATATATTCTGCGTACTCTGTAACAAACATTTAATTGCCACTCTCTGAACACGCCAAGATTCATCTGTTATTCTTTTCTCTAATGTTTCAAAAATAGTATTTGAAAATCTGGAATCGTTCACAAATTGTACTAGAATTTCACAGGATAATCTTCTTACCTCTCGATCTTCATCTTCGCTTAATTTACAAAGTAAATTTATGACTCTTGGATTAACAATTGAGTTATTATTCCAAAAAAGCCAAATAAAGGACTTTTTAGCATCAGAATTTACATCTAATTGTTTTTCTTCTATATAATTAATTAATTCTTCTATAATTGTACTATAACCTTTCTTTTCACGAATTAAAAATGTTAAGAATCCTTGAACATAATTGCCATCCGAATCAAAAATTTTAATGATGAATTCTTTTGGTAATGACTTTTTTGGTAAGAGTGTAAAGAGTTCTAGGCAACGGAACCATAATTCAATGTTTAATTCCAAATTACCTATTATTTTGAGCAAGTGTATAGCAAGAGTTTCGTGTAATGAACTATTAAACTGAATTAGGAATTTTAATACTTCTACTGTTTTATCTCGAATAGCATATTCTTCATGATATAAAAGACTGAATATTTGGTCTAGGGCCTGATTATTTTTCCATAGATCATCAGATGTGATATAAAATTTTAAGCCTCTGGATATTATTTCTACATCTCTACTTTCTAAGTCCTGGAGAATTTGATCAAGCATAAATTCATCTACCTCCCTTCGTCAAAAGATTTGATTTTTCATTTAATGAAAATACGAACTTGAGAATGTCTTCATAAATCTTAGATGAAAATTTTAAGTCTTGTGTTAAATCTTGCTTTGAGATAGCAATTAAGACTGCTAGCCCTCTTTCCAAGAAGTAAGTAAGATAAACATTCTTTTTCCCTTCAACTGAAATAACTGTATTTTCTTTATTAAAAAGAGTTTTTTGTTCTAACGCATAAATAAAATATTTACGAATTTTTTTATGGGGAATTGAGTTTTTAAAGTGATTATTAGAAGCTTGAAGGAGAAATATCCCTTCATGGGTAAGAAGATGAACTTCAACAATAGTCTTTATATTTTTCGTTATATAATCAATCAGAGTTTTATTAAATATCCGTTTTAAATCAAAAAGTTTTGAAATAATAGAGCCAATTGCCTCATAGATTGATTCATTAAACACTGAAGTTTCGTAATATTGAATTGGATTATTAATTTCTGAAGTAAGATATTTCTTTAGATTATCTGATATAATATCCCGATCTGGACGTGGGATAAGATCCATTTTATGTAGGAACACAAATATTTCCGCATTTGAACTGAAGATCTTCATTCTTTCTAAAGAAAGCTCCAAGTAATACTTTGATCGAGAATAAAGAGCTGTTTGGAGAGGATCTATAACAAAGATAAATGCATCAATATCACTAAAAACAAAACGTGAAAGATCTCCAGTAAATTTATCTAAAAACCTTGTTTGTCCTCCTAAATCAAATATTATGATTTCAAGTCCACATAACCTTTTGATTTTTCTTTGATAATTAATTGTGGCATCATATTTTTCTCCAGGTCTTGTTATGATACCTTCTAGAGCATTTTTGATTATTGTCGATTTTCCAGTCTCTGCTAATCCTAATAAGACTAATTTCTTACTTTGGATATTATTAGTAGAATGCATGTTTTCGTCCTTATTTTAGATTAATCAAGTTATTTAACTTTATTAAATAATGTGTTAGATTGATAGTGAAAGGGTCTGTGATATTCTTAGGTCTCTTTTATCAGTTCTGTAGTTTTATAAACATCCTTATAGGATAAAACAATGTATGAAACTCTTTTCCTGAGATTAATTACTGATTCTAGAATTGCATCCTTGTTTTCAGGTTCATTTGTCATCAACATATGAATTTCATGAACAGCTGTTTGAAGTTCTTCTTTGAATTGATTAATTAATGGGAATATTTCTGGAATAATGAGTAAATTTACAGTATAATGTTCTGCTCCCCCTCTTGCTTCCTTATTTGCTATTGAATATCCATAGGACATCGAATTAATGCGTATAAGACTTTCTAGAGAGAAATCAAAGCTTGAAAATGTTTTTGAGGTGAAATCATTTGCAAATCCACAGCTGTTGAATGAACGATCTGAAAGTGCTATTAAAGGCGTTATATTATCCTGTAATAAGTCTGGAATTACAATAAGGGGAACAGGTCCAGATCTTTGATCAAAATAAGACAGAATAACTCCAAGTGTATGTAGATCTAGAGAAGCATTTATTTCAGTATCACTTATTTTTTCTATATTTTTCATAACTATGTCTCTATCAAAACCGATTATTTCAGGTTTCCGTATGAACCTTACATACACCATAGCACCAACGAATATCAGAAAAATTACAAAAGCTGCAATTAATAAAATCCATTCGGGTAAACCTTGAGGTTTATAAATAAACCTATTCTCAATGATTCGTTGAGGGTAAGCTCTGATGTCAAATGCTAAAGGATCTTCATTTCCTGTTTTATCTGAGGTGGAAATGTAATATAGAATTTCGTAATTTGAGTTGTTGTGATGAAAATCTATTTCGAGAGACCAGAGCTCGTAACTATCTGTTAAATTACGATTCTGAAAAATCATTGAAGAACTCATCCAATCTGCAATAGTGGCTCCATTTCCCTCAGTATAGGGTTTAAAATAATAATAAATAACAATTTGACTAATACCAAAACCAAATTCTTCTACTTCAGCATAAAAAGTTAAAAATTTGGGATCTAATTCATTATCTCTTGTAAAGTATGCATTCCTTATCCGAGGAGCAACTTCATCATTCATTACATAATCAAACATTGTAACTGTAAGTATCTCAAAACTAGTTGAATATAATAATGGATTTACAGTAGATATTACTGTGACTTCTATTCGTACCAAATTCCCAAGATAAGAATAGTTCTCTAGTTGATAATCTAATGTCCATGTTGTACCATTAAATTCAGCCCATTTTCTTTGCTCTAAGGTATTATTCTGGAAATTAAAACGAAAGATTACTTCTGTTATGGGATTTCTTGGATCTGTAGCATCAGCCCAAAAAGTATAATGACCCTCCTTATCAGAATTAATATCAACTCCAACCTCATTAATAGTTGGTTGACTTTCTATGTAAATCGATAAATTCACTTTTAGACCAAATAATTCTCCATCATAGGGGAGAATTTCAGCATACCAACTATCTCCTGGAAAAGTTTCTTCAGCTGGTATCTGACTTGAATTGGTAAATTCAGGTAGAAAAATCTGATTCTGATACCAGTATATTATGGAATCATCCAAGTCATCATCAATATCTTGGAAATCATAAACTAATGAAATATTCTCATTTTCCAATAAGAATTCAGAATATGAATTGTTTATTAACCAAAGATTCAGGATTTCTGGTGCTTTATTGATAATTAGGATTTCTTGAGAAGATTGATTTCCTGACCAGTCTTTACCATCAAAGACTCGTACAATCGCAAACCAGATATCTCCTTTAATGAGTTCAGATTCAGGAATTATTGGTTGGCCAGTATAGATATATTGAAATTCAAAATTTTTTAACCAAGAAATTGAATAACTAATAATCACATCCTGATCTGGATCATAAACTATAATATCCTCATTTAGATTAAAAGTAAGACTTGAATCAGCAAAGCTTGAATTAATATTTCCTTCAAGTGAAATATCTAATATTCTTGGAGGTGAATTTAAAATAATTACAGGAGGCAAAACGTATTCCTGACTATAACTAAAGGAATCAGAGACTTTTAAATGAAGAATCCAGACTTCTCCTGATGATGTATACGTTGAATTTACTCTTGAGCTATTTGTCAATTCTGGGACAAGAATTCCATTACGAAACCATTGAATAATCCGATTTGAACTTTCATTATCAGCATCATAATCGAAAAAATCATATTTGACCTGTAATGAATCATAAGTAAATGGTTTAGTGGGAAGAATTGCGATGTTTTGAGCTTCAGGAATTGAATTAACAACAGTTACTGATGTAGATCTATATAAAAGACTATAATTTGTCCCATCAAATAATCGAATTGACAGGTTAATAGAGTCTCCCTTTACATACAATAATTTGGAAAGAGTACTTTGATTTCTTGCCACAGAGATTTCTATAGCATTCCTATACCAATAAATTTCAGTTTGATTCTGCCATTCAGAATCAAAATCAAGGTCATAAAAAGTATAAGTAAAAGAAAGGTCGTTTTGAACAGTTGGGGAAGTGGTGGTCCATGAAAATGATAATATCTCTGGAGGGGTGTTACCAATAAGTATTTCTGAGGAATTTATCCAAGAACCTAGATCACCATATCTGTCCTTTGGCTGGACGCTTACCATCCATAGATCACCTTTTGATAAATAAAAGGGTAAGACTATTGGTCCAGTTAGATCGCTCATAATTTGCCCATTTTTATACCAACGATAATTTGAGCCAACTACAAGACCATTCTCATCAACATCAATATCATAGATGAAAAAGGGATGATCTAAGTCTTGGGCTGTATAATTGACGGAAAGTGAAACGGCAGCAAAATATATAGCACTATCATTAAATCCAACAATATTTGGAAGACCAATAATTGTGGGTTTTGCATTTCCTATTTGTAAATATCCAGTTTGATAAGTAGTGCCAGAATCTTCACCATCATTGGGAGTGATTTTCGCATAAAGGATATTCCCTGCAACAAAATACTCATTAGCGAGTTCTATAGTATTTTGACCCAGAATGATGGATCCATTAATGAAAAACCAGTTTATTATAGTATTCTCTGTATCTTCAGTATCGCTATCAACATCAACAAAATTATATACCAAAGTAATGTTCTGACTTGTATTTTTTCCTCCTTGAAGACCTAAATTTTGGAGAGAAGGAGGAGTATTAAAAATAAAAGTTCTAGATGAGTTAAACCATGATGAATAATTTTCACCATCAAAGATTCTTATTGAACATATCCAATTTTGGTTCTTTTTTGTTTGAGTTGAATCTATCTCAGTTAAATCATCATAAGAACTGTTATAAATATTATTAATATACCATTTAAGATCAAAGCTTGCCTGATTGTCTCCGTCTAAATCATTAAAATCCCAATCTATAATTAAATTAGATATAGTTGTCGTATTAGAGGTAATTTGTATATTATTGACTTGCGGAATAGAATTTCGAATGGTTAATTTACTAGAATTATATTGTAGAGACCAATTTAGACCATCGAAAACTCTAATAGTAAAATTCCAAATTTGGCCTTTAACTGTAAGGCTGGGATTCACCGTAAAGGAATTATTGAGACTAGATTGTAGGGTACCGTTCATATACCAACGGATGTGTTTTTCAACCTGTTGATGCCCATCAGCATCATAAAAATTGTAACTTGCAATAAGAGTTTCAATTGTAGAATTTGTATTACCAGATAATAGAATATTTTGAACCTCAGGGATGGTATTGGTATATGAATCAATTGAAATCAAGATAGAGGTATAATTTATACTATATTCAAAACCATCATAAACTCGGATTATATATTGCCATGTTTCTCCAGAGGCTGTTTCAGAACTTAATAGGATTGTATCATTTGTTTTTGTTGAATTAAATTGCCCATTTCGATACCAAAAAATGATTCTCTCCCCTACTACTTCTACATCCCCATCTTCATCATTATATAGATATGTAATATTGATATTATCGGAAGTAGTTATACCTGTTGTTTTATTAAAAGATGGAATAGTTGTTAATATTGGTAATGAATTCAAGATTGTCGTATTTGGAGAGATATAGACTTGAGAATATTCCTCTCCATCAAAAAGCTGGATTTCAAAACGAAATATCTCATCTCTTGTTAGGTCATCAGGTGTGATATAAGTGGAGTTCATCCATTCTGGAATTTCTATCCATGTTCCAACCCATTGATACCATCTAATTATTGTTACATTCAAAAAATTATTTGGGTTATCACCGTCTATATCAGATGCAATCCATCCTGCCACTATTTCGTCACTACTTGTTGGTGTAGGTGTAAGTGTTACACTACTAGCTTCAGGAGGAGTATTAATAATGGTTGTGATAGGCGAATAATAGAGAGTTGAATAATCATCGCCATCAAATACTTGGAGTGTATAATTCCAAACCTGACCTTTAATTGTCGCACCAAAAGGAACTGTCTTAAGATTATTATAAGCTGGAACTAAAACTCCATTTTTATACCAACGAACGATCCAGCTATTAGCAGGTTCAGTATCGCCATCTACATCATTAAAAATCCAATCAGCTAGTAAAGATTCATTTGTTCTTGGATTAACCGAAATAGATAGGTTAGTTGCTTCTGGTGGATGATTCGGACCAGTTCCAATGTGTTTTAACGAAATGAAAGAATTCCCCGAAGTATCATTAGCAAAAATAGAAAAATTAAACACCTGATCTTTATCCATGAAGAGAGTATCGTTAACGAAACCAAATGGAGTAGGAACCATGATTGCCCATAAATTATTTTGGGGAATACCATCTATTTCAGTTACATTTACAATAACGGTGTCTAGTTCTCCCCAATTATCGGTGATATTAGCATTAAATGTCCCATTGACTCCAATATCTGCAAAATATTCCCAGTTTTCGATTATGGGAGCTGTAGTATCAAGATTAAATGTATGGTTTCTTATTTCTGAAGGAACTGAAATATAGTTCTCTGCTGAATCTGAAGCATTTATAATCTGATACGAATAATACCCATTAAAATTAACAGCAATCTGTTTTACCCAAAATCCTAATTCACTTGGAGAACCATTATAAACCATGGTATATTGTGATGAGTTCACTTGGAGTGTGACTTCATCGACATCAGATTGAGAATCAGAGATATTCGCCCAAAAAATTCCCACTCCTGTCCCTAGATCGTCCACCCCAAAATCATTAATTGTTGGAGGAGTAATATCATTATCCCACGTATGAAGTAATGTAACATCAATATTCCATTGATCTTGTGTTGTATCAGAGCTTTCTTCTGTCCCCTTAAATCGAATAGTAAAAATTGATGATTTTAAATAATTTTCAATGCTTACATTGTTCCATGAATCCGTTATCAAATTTGGAATTATAGTAATCCATGATCCGTTCCACACATCCACTCTTAATCCTTCTGTACCTAAATTTCCTGTATAAATTGCTAACTGAGCATTTGGTTTTGTGAAAATAGCAGAAGTCCATTGTAATTCTACATCAATATTGTAATTTGGCAGAGGAAGGTAATTAACTTCTAAAATTGCCAAATCACACAGCTGTTCTCCATATTTATTTCCTCCAGGATCTTCAGTTCTTAAGAATATCTTAGTCCCATTAACTTTTTCCCAAGTATTTATGTAAGTGCTAACATCTACCTCTTTCCAGCAAAAATTTGGTTCCCCTGAAAAATTCATTATTTCAATCCAGATACTTCCGTTCCATAAATGAACAGAAAAATAAGCATCTGTCGGATAAGATGGATTAGCATGGCCATATACACTTAATTTTACCGAGATTAAAGTTCCACTCAAATTTACATCTTGAAATCCAAAATCTCCAATTTCATCACCATTTTTACTCCCGACTGCGTTGGCGACTGTATGAACCTCATTTACAGATGGTATAGTTTGATTATCCAAATACGGTGAAGCTCCTGTCTTTGCCCACTTATTTCGTGTAATATCCCATGAGTCAACAGACAAATTCAATTGATTTACCGTATTGACATCTGTTTCACTTAACACATCATAGAAATTATCTGGTCCAGTTTTTTGATTGTCAAAATTTGAGTGACTACCCTTATCTGTTACTCCATCTATATTTGAGACATTATTATCGACATAATCTTCATTTGAATCAATTATCTTGGCGTTTATCCCACTAGGAAATAAGCTTGTACAGTTATTTGTTGAATCTTGTGTTGGAGCAATTAGACGATTAACGTGTCTTGAAAATCTTGTTGGTTCCTTTAAATTCTCTTTAATTAATCCAAAACTTCGCATAAGTCTATTTAACAAATTAAATGATTCTTGAGTATTATCAATCTGAGTTGAATAATCTGTTAATAAGAGACTGCCAAAAAAAATACATATCAAAAAAATAAAATTAAAATTAGAATAAATTCTTGATTTTATAGTCACCAAAGATAATATCATCTCTATAAATTATGAATTGATTGTTTGGATTAGTTAAAGTGATTATACAAGATCTTTCAGGGCATTAGCTACCTCTTCCATTTTAATGAGGATATATTGTAAAGGTGCAACTTTTCTTGCAATTCCTGTGAGAATTATTTCAGATTTAAGTCTTTCACAGACAAAAATCAAATCATCTGTTTCAAGATAAGTTTTGTACGTTTTAGAAGTCTTGAATTCATCCTGAATACGGTCTAAATTACTTAACCACAGGTTTGCAGGTATTAAAATGGAATCAGCAAGATCACCCTCTTCAAAAACAGGTAAACCTTCATCTGTATACAGCGCTATCCCTGAAAGCTCTTCTGTGGATTCAATGAATTTTTGTAGAACTTCAGAGACGGTTTGGGCTTGGGAACTTTGCATTATTAGTGATCGAACTATTTCAGCAGTTACGGTGTATATTGATTTTTCAAAAATCGATGTACCACGATAATGAATTTTAATATCAACTGGAGGAGTAAAAAAGTCCTGCAGTGTTTCCATAATTTTAGCTCTTGTATCTGCCATTACGAGATCTAATTTGTGAAATAAGCAATAAATTACTGCATCGGGAGAGTACTCTGCTAATTTTTTAGCTGCAAGTCTAAAATAAAATTTACTAGTCGAAACTTGATCAAAATCTGAAAGATCAACAACCCAAACTAAAATTGCTACATTATTAAAAATTAATTCAGCTTGTTCTCCGATAAAAACTGAGATGAAACTTTCTTGACCTCCACAGTCAAAAATTTGAAAAGGATTTTGAATTATTGTTTTCATTGATCTAGTATAATTAATAGTGGCCTTATAATCCTTCACCTCTTCAGGAGATTTACCTTCAAATGCTACAGATCGAATACTGCTTTTTCCACTTGCTCCAAGTCCCATTAATAATAATTTTTTCGCAACATTAACAGCTGCCATATTAAATCACCATATTCCGTTTAAATTCGAAAATTAGATGATTCAGATATCAAATTTATTTCACCTATCCTCTATTTAATAGAAACTATATTATAAATGTAACATAATAAAAATTCAAGAATAAATTTGAATCATCAGTTTTAGATTTCAAACCTAATTTAACCAATTGATACCGACGAAATATTTTCACTAGGAAGGAGTAAAAACAAAGTTTTTTATAAAAGAATTAAATCAAGTTGTTATGTAATGTTACATTTATATTCAAAAAAGTGGACTGATGATGGCGGATAAAGGATGGGTTAAACAGTCAGTAATTGATGCTAGACTTGGTTATAAAATTCTTATCGCAGGTTTAGCTGAAGCAGGAAAAACTGCAGTTAAGCGTATTTTCTTCCTTAAGCACACAACTGAAGAAGTAGATGGCCTCTCAGCCACTTTGAGTTATGAAAGATTATCAGTTACAATAAAAAAGACCCCCATTACAATTCTTGATCTTGGAGGGCAAAAGATTTTTCTGAAACGCTTTCTAACAACTTTTAGTCCATTTATTTTTAGTTCAGTTGTCACACTTGTTTTCCTAGTTGATGTGTCGAATCGAACAACAAGAAATAATGCGGTTCAATATTTTAAAGCCTGTGTTGAAAAACTTGATATGTACTCTCCTGAAGCTAAGATTTTTGTCTTTTTACATAAAAATGATTTAGTGGAACATTGGCCTAATTATGAGACAATTCACAACATATTAAAAGAAGAATTTCAGGTAGAATGCAAAAAAGAAATAAAATTCTTTAGGACAACAATTTTTAATCCTGAATCGGTATCAAACAGTTTTGGAAGAATTATCGAACTATCAATGCCAGATTTAAGTCAAAGTGAACTAGTTAATGGACAACATATTGGTGAAATCGAAGAATACTGCGATAAGGTTACTTCTACTCCTAGAATCCTCTCTGCAGAAATGATAAAGAAACCGGAGGAAAAAAAAGTAATAAACTTAGATGAAGAGGATCCAGCTTATTTGGAAAGAATACAAAACTTAATGAGGGGATCGATTGTTGATGCTTCCATGAAGCCATTAACTTCTCAATCTACATTAAGAGAGGTAATTACTGAAGAAATAGTTGAAGAAACCGAATTGATTCATATCAATTCTTCTGAGGCTCCACCTCCCACTTCATTAGTCGAATCTGGAAAACCCTCTCCTGAACAGGTAAGAATTAATCGAGAAATCAGTTCGTTGATTGATTATTTTGGCATAGATACAGAGTTAGCAATAGAAATTGTAAATTCAGGATACCATAGCCTATTCAAGATGGCAGCAACAGCAGGTGTTCCCATCCCTCTTGTAAGCGATGTTATTATTAAATATATTCCCTTTCTCAAATCTAAAGGGCTGGATATTCAATTTTTATCCTTGGAAAGGCTATTGGACCTTTTTTCTTCATACTTACAGGGATCAATCTCTCAAGATGATCTTTTTAGTTGTCTTATTTTTGCTACAAAGAAACATAAAATGAGTATTGATGCTATCATTTCGAAATATTTAACGAAAGTAAAAGATAAATCTAAAAGGCCAATAGAGGATGTTATAACACCCATTCAAGATGAGTCTCTCCCTCAAGCTAAAGTCGTTGAAGGAATTCTAGATCTCCCCAGTACTAAAGGACTAGGATTTAGAGCTACTTTGGTCGAAAATCTAATTTTTTTAACACTTTATTGTAATAATAGGATTGTAAATCGAATTAAAATTTCCAGTACTATATCAAACAAGGAGTTAATGTATCTTTTATCCTTTCAAATGAATTTAGAGGCATTGGGCTTTATTACTGGTGGACAACGTGCTATATATCTTACTGCTCGAATAATTCACGAAGCATTATTTCAAATGCATAAAGATAATGTGACCTCGAGTTCAGAAATTAAAGGGATAAATATTGCAAAGATTATAGAAAGCGAAATGAACTCAGATAAATGATTAATAATAATAGTCAATATTTAATTATTATTAAATAGCATAAATAAAATAACATTAAAAATAAATCATTTATGCATTATTATGGATAAATATAATGAGGTATCAATCTTGTATACACTAGCGTTGATCTCTGATGTTCATAGTAACCTCACTGCCCTTGAAGCTGTTCTCAATGATATGACAATAAATTATCCTGAAATTAAAGAAATATATTTTATTGGAGATCTTTGTGGATATGGCCCTGATCCTAAAGAATGCGCTGAACTGATTTTAAAAAATAAAATTATTACAAAACTGGTGAAAGGAAATCATGATCATTATATCGGACAAGGGATTACACCACCTCCTACTAATCCTTTAGCAGTTACATCAATCAATTGGCAGATAACACAAATCCCATTGGAGTTACACTGGGAAATTGCTCAATTACCTCAACTGATTACTACTCGACATTTGGATTTTTCTCAAGAGATATGTTTAGTTCATGGATCCCCTCAATATCCTTTAACGGAATATATTCATGCCAATTCTAAAAAGCAGGAAAATCTTTTTGATTATATGGTTAATTTAGGGATTGATATACTTGTTCTTGGTCATACACATATTCCCTTTATTCAAGAAAAAATATTTTCTGATAAAAAACTTATGATGGTAAACCCAGGATCTATTGGCCAACCAAGAGATGAAAATCCTAAAGCTTCATACATGGTCATTGATTTAAATAAAATGGATGCTAAAATTATAAGAGTAGATTATCTAATTGATTCAGTTGTTAATCGTTTAAATGAGTATGGATTACCTAAACTGTTAGGGGAACGACTCTTTTTAGGAAGATAGAACCTTAAAAAACGTTATTATAACCTTTTATTTTTTGAATAATTTTTTACAATTTCTATTTTTTTAAAATCGCATAGATTTCTAGAAATTTTTTACTTCCGACATTAATAGTGAGTTTTGATAAAAAACATCAAATCGAGGAGTAAATAAGGTCTTGAATTTCAATTGCAATATTTTTAAATATAGTATGACTATTAAATCACCGAAGATATCAATTAAGAAAAGTACTCTTCAGATATTCCCATGGACCTTTCAAAACTTCTTGATTTGGGCTAGATGAATTACCATGTCTAAATTTGTGACAGAGGAGATAGAAGATAAAGTTCGAAATACACGTATGGCAAAACATGTTGTAATGCGTTCAATACTCAGAGAATATATAGAAGAGATAGATGAAACTAGCTTAAATGGACTTCTTTTAAGGATTTATCAATTATTTTATGATTCCTCAATGGTTTCATCTTTATTTTCAGAAATTCAAGAAAGAGAAGAACAAAAGCAGCAGCTTCAAGAAATGGATCTTGAGGATATTGCCACAATGGCTTTTGGCGGAAAAGAAGATGTATCTCAGACTCTAGGTTCTGATTTTTCATCAATCTTTGAAGCAGATGAATCCGCTTTTCAAAGTTTATTAGAACTAGGTAAGACTATCCCTTATGAAGAAGTCTATTCCAACCTAAAGAAGGCAAAGATTTCAGTAATTATTGATTTTTTTTCAGCATTTCAGGGTTCAACGTCTTCTCTTTGGGAAGTAACTTATGAAATGAATGAAGTAGATAAAAAACAAATATTAGACATGTTTTCTTTATTTGTTGAGAAGTATATTGATGATAATGAACGTGATGAAAAAGATTTTGGCAAAGATTTAGGATCCTCTGCATTAAATATCGATCTTACAAACCAATCGTTTTCAATTTTCCTTTACAGCCCAAAAAAATGGCTGGATAAAGGACAAACCCATCGTTTATCATTAGGCATTATCATAAGTTATGATTGGGCAAAATATGTTTCAATTATGTCCACCCAAATCTCTATAAAATTAAATGAATTATCAAATTCAATATTAGGCACTTCTGAAGAGGATTTACTAAATATACCTTTTCGTTTAGTAGATTTAAACATGAGAAAGACAATTAAAGGCTATGTAAAAGATCTTGCAGAATATATTATCAGATGTTCGTTAGCATGGGAACAAATACAATCATCAACAACATTATAATTTGAGCAGCTAGAAAAAGTATTACTTCGATTGATTTCAAAGTGGATGTTTATTCAATGTTAGAAGAAATATCTAAGTTACTTACCAGATTAAATAAATATTTTAGTTCTCCTGTTTGTTCGAAAGAACTTAGTTCCTTTTCTAAATTAGTACAACAATACTCTCAAACCGAGAAAGAGCTAGAATCAGCAGGAATGTTGGCAAAAAGAGGATTAAAAAAACAAGTTGAACAATTACAATTAGATATTCAACGAGCTGAAGAAAAATGCTTGGAATGTATATTTAAATCAATTATAGATTTTTTAAAACCTGAACTTGACAAACAAGCAGATAGCCTTGCAACTGTAGCACCTCAAGCTTCAAACTCAATCCGAGCGATTAATTTACCTTTAACAGCAGACCTCAATGCCATTAATATATTTTTAAATAATTTTGAAAGGATATTAGAAAATTCTAAGACTCAAGTAAAGGAATTATGCTTGAATATTTTGGAAGAAAATAAATCGAAAACAATGTTGTATTCTGATTTAGTAAAACTAGATTCAGAATCTTTGAAAAAAACTCGGAATTTAAATGAAGAAATTTTATCCACTTATGACCCAAAAGGATTAATAAACACTTATTTTGATCTTAAAAAGGAAGGAGAATCAATAGATCAGTACTTAGATTCTTCAAGAAACATTGTTCAAGACAAATTGCTTCAACAGGCTCATGAACTGTATTATTCAGTCCAAGAAGCAGAAAAAAAGAATTTGATTTCTGATATTAGTGAATATCAAGGTATTAAAGAATTAACCAAAGGAATTGAGGAAGTAAAAACCATCTATGAGCTTAATCAATTGCATAGATCACTTTCTACATTTATTGTTAAATTTGGTACCATTCTCAAATCTGAAATAACACGAACACGAACTACAGTTAATAATATCATTACACAGGTAAGAGGACTTTTTCCAACACTTTCTGATACTTTAATTCCTTCACCACCAGAAGTTTCAATGGTAAATGCTTCAATCTCAGATTTAACTAATCTCTCAGAACAAATTCATACTTGGGAATCGAATGTAATTATTGGAATTAAAAGGATGGCATCAACGGATGAATTATACCAAGTAAATGAAGGACTCTTTCAGGAAGGGGTTGTAATACCAAACACACTGATTTCGAATGCAAAAGAACATGCGATTCGGGTTCAAGAAGCTTCAGAAAATATTTTAGATGTATTTGAAAAGATAAAAGGATTTCATGTTTATTATGGACAATTTTTAGAAAGAATCCGTGAAAGTATTCGTAATAATTTAAGTTTTGACGCTACAGATTCAGATTCCAAAGCATTGATTTCATTGAAACCACCTGTTGTAAATTTTGATACTGATAGTCCTTTAGAATTATTGAATTATTTAAGATCAGTTAATGTTTGGAAAAATAAGCTAATAAATGTTCTTCAAGAAGCCCGACATGCAATTAATGATACATTAACCATAGCAAGCAGGTTAGAGAAAAAAGGTCTTGATAGTTTTCCACCTAATTTTCAAGGTGAACTTAATTCACTTTATGACAAAATGGCTTCCGAGACTAATATTCAGACTCTTCTACTCTATAGAAGGTCATATGACCGTTTATATAAACAATTTGTTACATTAACTGCTGCATATATTAAAGATTACATTAAGGATGTAACAATACTGGAACTGCTTGAATCAGACCCAGGGGTTCCTCGCCCTCCTTTTGTGGAAGATGCTAGTGAATTAGAGTTATCAGATCTACTGATAAAAATTGATGAAATCGAAAATTGGAAACAAAAAATGCTCTCATACCTCAAGAATAAGATTGAAGGCTTAAACTTTCCAATGATACCAGGAGAAGTTCCAGTTGATTTACGAAAAGAAAAGAATGATTTAATAACTAAATTAACTGGAGTAAGTGCATCTAGAAACTCAATAGCGATGATTAAAGCCTATTTTGAGTTCTCAAGAATAATGAATTCATCAAAAAACACAATGATTGAGGAATGCATGAAACAGACTGAGTTGGTAGAAAAAACGAGTAGATTAGCTCTAACATATTTTAAACAAGAGGTAGGTTCTCCCCCAATGTTTGAAATACCGACAGATTTAGAAGCTTTAGATTATTCAGAGCTCTTAGAGCTATGGTTCCGTCTAAATACCTATAATACAAAACGTAGTGAATTAGTTCAGTTGAAATGTCGTGATATTTTATCAGGTTGGCTAAAACAATATAAGTCACTTCCTGGCCATTATTTAGGGATGTTTAATCAATTATTCATTATTCTTGAGCAAGGAATTACAGAATTATCCCAAACAAAAGACATTGAACAAATTATCAATAAATTTGAATTCTACATAAATAATGCTACTAATAAAGCTCTAGAAGGATTAGAGAAACTTAAAGCATTGTTTTATAATAAAGTCACCGTTAGTCTTCCTAGGATTATAGAAGTTATGGGAGATGTTTCACCTGAAGTTCATAAGGTTCACACCTTTCTTGAGAGTACTATAACTCCTAAAGGACAGACATTGGAAACAATTAATCGTTTAATTGTAGAAACGATACATGATTATGAATATATATTATTAGCTAAGTTAATGGAACTTCTCAGTATCGCAAGTAAGAATCTTCTTAGAAGAATTAGCGAACTCCAATCACTAGGAATAACTAATATACAAAATCTAGTTGGAGAACAAATTGAAGTATTTACTCAATTGATTCAGGCGGATTCCACAGATATGATGTCTATTGAAATGCTTACACAGTCTTTTGTCGAATTAGACAAAATTTTGAAGAACCAGGATTTACAAAAAGCTTTATTTGAAATTATCGATACTGCAAATACTACAGCTGGAAGAATACTCGATTTTATACAAGCTTTAGGGTGGAAAAATACACAAAACACATTATTGCCACACGTGGTAAGAATTAAACAAGCTCGAAATGCTATACAATTTTGGTCCTTTGATCTTATAGCTAATTCTACAATAGAAGTGATGAGAGCATCTAAGTTATTCCTTGAAGCAATTAGAGAACTAGAAATAAAGAATTATGATCAATATCTAAATGATCTTTTAAATAATCCTATTTTTCCATATTATAAAAGTATTCAGGCTGTGTTTGATTATAAATTAAATGAATGTTCAAAAGAAATCTTTCCATTGAAAGAGCTAGTTGATGCAAGAGTAAAACTAAGTACAGAAAGCAATCTAAATGAGGTATATAATTTGCTTGCAACAATTTCGAAATTAAAAACCCAATGGTTACAAGAAAGCCTACCTGAAATTTCAAAATGGCATCGATTATTATTTCTTTTTATTAGTGATTATAAACCAACCCCAATCCATGAAGTAAAAGTAGCTTATATCGCAAATGCGAAAAGAGAAATTGAAGAGACATACTCCCACCAACCAATGGTTCAATATTTGTCATTTGCATTAGATTATTATGTAATGAATAGGTAAGAGGTAAATTAAATGTCAGATATTAGTAGAGAAGCTGATGTATTTGTTATAGGAATAGGAGAATGTGGTTCCAACCTTGTAGGATCTTATGTTCAACAAGAAAAAAGACAAGGATCAACAAGAATACGAGAATATTTAATTATGAATACAGACAAAACAGACCTAATGAAAACCCGAACTCAATATTCACTTCCAGTAAGAAATACATTAATGTATTCTGATGAGGAAATAGGAGTAGGAGGAAAATTTCGGGAAGGTTATGATTTAGTGATGAAAAATCGTGATTTAATACTAAATCAGTTACAGAATCTGGGTTATGAAGGAGTTTCTGGTTTCATAATACTAACAAGTCTTGGAGGGGGAACAGGCTGTGGTGGAACACCTGCCCTTGTTGAACTACTTCACAATCAATTTTCTGATGAAAGACGTATTTTTATTTATGTTTTTGGTGTTTTGCCTTTTGAAAACCAATCATCAGAAGCAATTAATTCAATTTGGTCTCTATCCACATTATTACGAAACCAACTTGAACCAAAAAAAGGCCCCAATCTCATCTTTCTGTTGTCCAATAAAACAATGTTAAAAAGAGTTATTGAATGGAGAGAGGGGAGTGCTAGTGGTCTATTAGATCAATCAGTAGGAATAGATTCTTCAAATCTTGCCATTAATTATGATAAATTAAAATCTGAAACCAATGTTGAATTCACTGAATTGGTTAATCCACTTGCTTTACGTACGATAGAAGCGATTCTGTCCCCTAGTATTCAAGAACCTGGAAAAAAAGTCCTCCCAACAACTGATTTAGCTGATTATTCGCGAAGACTGGATCCTGTTGTTGTACCATGTTTCTTTGAAGACATGTATTTCATCCCTGAATACGGAAGAATTGATAAACAGATGGCATTGGCTGCTAGATACACCGTAAATCATTGTTCTTTGACTGATATAGACACTAAACCTAATGCTGGTTCAGTTTATTCTATAATAACTGGAAATAAAGATATCTCAAAAATTGAATATTCAGCTTATTTGAAGAAAATTCTAACGCCGTATTTAGTTAAAGGTGGTTCTATTCAGCCTTCATTTGTAGCTTATGATGATCCACTAAGAGAGAAATCATCATTATTATTACTTTTTGGCCTTCCACGCATTCCTGAATTACGTGATGTATTTAATGATGCAACAGACTTAATAAGCTATCATGATGATTCTAAATCTCCGATTAAAAGAGGATGGTTTGAAAGATCAAAAGGTATCCCCCAAGAAGAATTACAAATTGCAATGGATGATATTCAGAATCTTTTTGGGAAATATATGACTGAAGAAGAAAGTGAATCAAAATCCTCATAAAGGTAGTTCATTCGTCAAAACATGGTATTTTATAAAAGTTGATTTAATATTTCACCTAATTGCTCCATTTTAACCAAAACATACTGTAATGGAGCAACCTTTTTTGCTATTCCAGAAAGGAGGAGCTGTGATTTAATGACATGGAAGACAAAAATATAATTGTTTGTTTCAAGAACTGTTTTAATCTCCTCCTGTTGGTACTCGCTAGACAATCTATCATAAGAGGCTAACCAAAGATTTGCTGGAAGAATTATTCTGTCTGTCTCTCCTCCTTCAAAAACAGGAAGACCTTCATCTGTATACACTGCTATTCCTGACATTTCAACATTTGATTTGAGAAATTCTTCAATAGCCTCTGATACAGTCTGTGCTTTTGAACTTTGAAGTATTAGTGTTTGGATGATTTCACCAACCACGCTATAAATAGATTGGTCATAGATCGATGTTGGTCGATATTGAACCTTTAAACCAGAAATTGGTGCAAAATAGACTTTTACAGTCTCTATAACTTGATTTTTCATATCAGGGAGTAATAAATCCATTTTATGAAGTAAACAAAACACAGATGCTCGTTCAGAATAAGCAGCTAATTTTTTTAAAGCAAGATCAAAATAAAATTTTGAAGTAGAGACTGCATCGAAATTTGAGACATCAATTACCCAAATCAAAACAGCTACATCGCTAAAAATAAATTCAGCTTGTTCCCCAACAAATACAGAGATAAAAGATTCTTGACCACCGCAATCAAAGATCTGGAATGGAGCATCTATAATATTTTTCGTAGAACGTGTATAGTTAATTGTCGCATGATAATCTTTCACATCATTTACCGACTTTCCTTCAAATACAATTGACCGTATACTTGATTTCCCGGACGCTCCAAGACCCATAAATAATACTTTGTTGGGTTGATTAGAAAGTTCCATAGTAATCACATTCTTCCTTCTAGATGAAAAATTACTTATCCATATATTGTATCTTATAAAGTTTAATTAAAATTACTATTTCTTGGAGTATGAGTTCCCTATAATATATTTAGATTAATTTATTAAAACTTGTTATAATACATAAATTAAAAACCTATGGTTTATAATTGATTATCATAGAATAGACCGAAAATGTCTCATTGGGTATCTGGATATAATACATAAATTAAAAACCTATGGTTTATAATTGATTATCAGGGAATCGACCGAAAATGTCTCGTTGGGTATCAGAAACTGAGATTTCTCAGCATCTTGGCTATAAAATTTTAATTGCAGGATTGAGTGAGGCTGGAAAGACCGCAGTTAAACGTATATTCTTTCTAAAACAACAAACTGAGGATGTAAACAAGCTTAGTGCCACAATTAACTATGAAAGACTCTCTCTTACGGTTAATGACTCGCCAGTTACGATTGTAGACTTGGGGGGTCAAAAAATATTCTTAAAAAGGTTTTTAACAGGATTTAGTCCTTTTGTCTTTAGTAATGTCAAAATATTCATATTTTTAATTGATGTAGCTAATAAAACCTCTCGTAATAATGCAATTCAATATTTTACATCATGTATTGAGAAATTAAAAACATTTTCACCTGAAACAAATGTTTTTGTCTTTCTACATAAAAATGATTTAATCAGAAATAGACCAAATTATGAATCTATTCATGAACAATTAAAGGAACAATTTCAGCTTGAGTACAAAGATTCTCCCTTAAGATTTTTTAGAACAACTATTTTTCGACCTGAAAGTGTGATAGATTCTTTCGGTCGTATTTTTGAATTAACCATTCCTGAGCTTACAAAGAGTGATTTCGTTGAAGGAAGAGAAATAGGAGAAATTGAGGAATATCATACAACTCCTATGACCTTAATCGAACCAAAGGAAGAGATTGTAAGAAAAGTTCCAATAGCACCTATTACTCAAAAAATGGCTGGTGATCCAGAAGTCTTACAGAAACTTCAATTTATCATGAAACATGCATTAAAAACGGAGAATGGTGCTCCCAATGAAAACAAAGTTTTTCTAGGGAAGGCTGCTTCAGAGGAGTCTATTTCAGAGACAGTTTTAGCACATACAGAAATCCCTCATATCAGAGAATTAGAAATAGAACAAAATTTAGACATTTCTGAACCTGTAGATGAGGATACTACTGTTTTAAATCAATTCGCACAGGTTGATCCAACAAAACTAACTCATCTTATAAATTTTTATCAAATTGAGGCAGAAAATGCAGCTGAGCTGATCGAAAACGAGTGGGATCAATTATTTGAGATGGCTGTTACTTCAGGAATGCCTGTTCCATTAGTTCTTGATATATTCTTAAAATATTTGCCTTTTATTAGAAAATCACAGGGAGAAGAAAAAACCAAAACTTTTGACACCAATAAGCTTCTCGAATTATTTTCAACCTACCTTAAAGGTGAATTAAGGGAGGAAAATATTGTTAAATGTCTCGTATTAGCAGTTGAAAAACCAAATCTTAGCATAAGGGAAATTAACACAAAGTATCTTATACAAGAAGTAGAACCAAGGAAAATCAAAGAAATGATTACAAAACCTGCCGAAGTTGCACATATGGAAATACCTATAGAAGTTGAGAGTAGTGATGGATTTATAGCTTTACCCAATACTCAAGGAATGGGATTTAAAGTTGATTTAATAGAAGATGGTCTTAATGCTAAAATTAGTTTTCAGTTACAAAGCAGAATGGGACATAAAGAGATGATTGGAAGCTCTCTAGTATCGGCGGATGCAACTGTTGATGAAATCCTTTATATTCTAGCATATGAACAAAATCTTAGCGGGATAGGTGTTTTTGAAGATGGAATTCTTTCTATGCAATTTGGAGCGAAGATTATTCATGAATCAATTCGACAACTCAAATTAAGACAAAAAAGCTCAACCCTTGAAGTAGAAACTAAAAGAACAAGAAGTGAAGGTGGAATCTTAGCTGATACTCTGGAATTTATAATACCAATGGAAATCGAGAGCGATGGTGCATATATTTTTCTCCCTGATAGTGATAAAGTTGCATTCAATCTTGAAAAAGCAAAACGCGGATTTATCCTTAGTTTTTCGCAGAGAGGATTTCCTATCGGTCAAGCCCATATCGTTGAAACAATTCAAGAAAAACAGTTAGAGAAATTATTAAAGGAAGCAATGCAAATACCCATCGAATCAGAAGGATCTTTACGATTTGCTAGCAGAATTATTCTAACTTCAATATACAATCATTTAAAACCAAAGAAAGAGGTACTTATCACCCAAGAAGCAACAGATAAGAAAGATCAAACTTCTGATAAATTAAAGGAGTATCTGTCACTTCTTTCGAAGGATGAGCTATTTTAATTTATCATTCATAAAGGGGATGGATTTTTTAAAAAAATAGATGCATCTATATGACATTTAGGTTAAATTAAACATCTTCTTCTTTGATTAACTCCGTAGTACCATAAATAGATTCGTAACTTAGGATAATTCGTGTTATATATTTACGAATTTCAATGATTCTTCTTTTTAATTGTTCTTTCTTCGTATCTTTAACCTTCATTGCTTCATGTAATTCATGAACTTCCGTTTTCACTTCTTCTTGGAATTGATATACCAAATCGAATAGATCTTTGTATAATAAAATATTAAAGGTAATATTTTCTTGTCCTCCTCTAGCTTCAGGCTTTTCAAGAGCAAATCCAAAACTAACAACTGAGATCAACAAATTTTGGCCTAAATCTAACACAAAATCATATGATGAAGTAGTCTCTGTATTAAAATTACTACTAAAACCTGTACTTGAGAATGATCTATCACTAAGATCAACCAGTTTATCAAAATTATCTCTTAAGATTTCAGGGTCAAACACTATTGGGATGGGCCCATGTCTTTGATCAAAAAAGCTTATTACACTACCAATAGAGTGACGATCCATTTTTTGTAATACATCTGATTCAGAGAATTGACTAATGTTCTTTAAAACCAATTCCTTGTCAAGGCCCACAATTTCAGGTTTTCGGATGAATTTTATATAGACAATAGCCCCAATGAATATAACAAAAATTATAATTCCTGCTACAATCAACATCCACTCTGGTAATCCAGGTGGAATGAATAATAGAATATTTCTATTAACACTTTCAGGGTCGTCTCGTTGGACATCATAAGCTGTTGGGTTACCATTTCCAGCACTGTCTAAGGTTGCAATACGATAAATGACCTTCCAATCAGTCCCATTGGCATCAAAAGGTATAGTTATAGAATAAAGGGATGAGAGAGTAGAGGAGTTAAGAAGATTCATGAAAACGCTGTATTCTGACTGCGAAAATGAGGCTCCCAATCCTGCTGGAGCAGCAGCGGATACTTCCTCAAAGTAGTAATACAAAGACACTTCACTGATCGCACTCCCATATTCCTGTACCTCAGCATAAAAAGTAATACTCGTGGCGTTATTTGTGAAAAAGACATTGGCAATTCGGGGGGCTACCGCATCTGTGATGGTGAAATTAAAGGTGAATGTCTGATAGATCTTAAAGGTTTGATCATAATCAACTTGAGTGATGATTTTTATGTCAGCGAGAATCAAGTGGTTTAAAAGATTCTGGAATTGGTTGATAGTGAGAAGATAATCAAGAATCCACGTGTTAGTCCCCTGTATTTTTTCCGCATATTTAGTACCTCCAATCGTATCATTGAATGAGTATTCAACAGCGTAGATGGAATGTTGAGTGTCATTCGCGGTTATAACAAAGGTATAATGGCCTTCCGTATCTTCTTCTATCGTAATAATCTCTGAAGCTAAAGTACTGATGTACGGACGACTCTCAATTGAGACAATAGATGAATTCAAATGCGCCCAAGTGTATATCCCATCAAAAGGTATGATTGAGCAATACCACTTCTGACCTGGAAGGGTTGCCTCGGATGGAATGACAGATTGGTTTTCAAATTCTACAGCTTCAAGCCAGGTGTTAGTGCCCTGATCGGTAAACCAGCGGATAGAGGCATTCGAGACGTCTCTGATAGTATTAAAGTAGTAATTAATGGATAGATTTTCATCCTCGACATAGAATTCATCCACACGAATGTTAGGATCAACCTGACCTGTGGGAGTAAAGTAATACTCAATAGTGAGCTTTTTCGTGAAGATATCGATACTATACACTGGACTATAACTGAAACCATCTGATACCCTAAGGTCTACGCGCCAGAGATCCCCATTAGCCGTTTCTTCCAAGGAAATAAAGGATTGATTGGTATAAGCTGTCTGCAATGCACCGTTCCGATACCAAAGAATATAGACCTGCGAAAAAGCCTCAGTATCTCCATCTACATCAAAGAATAACCAATTTAATGCTAAAATTTCCAAATTGGAGATAGTAGTAGGCGCTAGATTGTACATGGCTAAACTTGGTGGAGAATTGACAATAGTTACA